>CAZDTD010000025.1:0-10620 GCA_964507995.1 uncultured Pirellulales bacterium
GCACAGGGTTCTCCATACAAGTCATCCCGGCCACGAGACTCCCAACACGCCGGACAGTCGCCGCGACTATACCCGGCCCGCGACGGATCGGCAAGCAGTCCCTCGATTCGTCGCGGCCACGCTCGGCGGTGTGGATTTCCCGGTTGCATTCGCCGGTCCATCTGACTAAGATTGTGACTTCTTTCGAACGGCAACGAAGATAGAGAGGCAGGTTTATGTCGGACAACGTGGTACAGACTGTGCAGGCGTTGAGACGGGGCACCGTGGAGGTCTACACCGAGACGGACCTGGCCCAGCGTCTGGTGGACGCGGCGAAGGCGGGCCGGCCGATGCGCATCAAGCTGGGACTGGACCCCACCAGCCCGGACATTCACCTGGGCCACACGGTCGTGCTCCGCAAGATGCGGCAATTTCAGGACATGGGCCACAAGGCGGTCCTGATCATCGGCGACTACACCGCGCGGGTGGGCGACCCGACGGGCCAGAACGCGACGCGGCCCATGCTCTCGCCCGAGCAGATCGAGCGAAACGCCCGCACCTATTTCAATCAGGCCGGACATATCCTCAACACCTCCCCCGACAAGCTCGAAGTCCGCTATAACAGCGAGTGGCTCGCCAAGCTCAATCTGGCCGACCTGATCAAGCTGGCCAGCAGCATGACGGTCGCCCGCATGCTCGAGCGCGACACGTTCGAGCTGCGCTACAAGGCCGGCGACCCCATCGGCATCCACGAGTTCCTCTATCCGCTCATGCAAGGCTATGACTCCGTGATGGTCCGAAGCGACGTCGAGCTGGGCGGCACCGACCAGACCTTCAACAATCTCGTCGGACGCGACCTCCAGCGGCTGAACGACCAGCCCCCGCAGATCGCCATCACCATGCCCATCCTCGTCGGCCTCGACGGCAAGGAGAAGATGAGCAAATCCAAGGGCAACTACGTCGGCGTCACGGACGAGCCCTCGAACATGTTCGGCAAGATCATGAGCATCTCCGACGACATGATGGAGAACTACTTCACCCTGCTGACCGACCTGCCGACCGAGCGGATCACCGAGTTGACGGACCCTGCCCAGACGCATCCGAAGGAGGCGAAGGTCCTGCTGGGCAAGACGATCGTCGCCCAGTTCCACGGACAGGCCGCTGGGGACGCGGCCGCGGCCGAGTTCGACAAGATCTTCGCCCAGGGCCAGCTCCCGGAGGACATGCCGGAAGTGGCCCTGCCGCCGGAGGCAATCACCATCAAGAACCTGTTGACCGCCTGCCGCCTGGTCGAGACGGGCGGCGAGGCCAAACGCATGGTCCAGCAAGGCGGCGTCAGCATCGATGGGCAGAAGGCCGCCGACGCGAATGCAGAGATCACCCCGCGAGACGGCATGGTTATCCAGGTGGGCAAACGCCGCTTCGCAAAACTCCGAGTGGGATGAAATGATGAAACAGACGAGAAGAGCTTTCGTTGCGTGGGGGCTGATCGCATTGGCAGTTCCCGTGCTTGCCGGATGTCATGCCACAGGCGTCACAGCCCAATCGGCGCAAACGCTCCGCGTGCTCACCTACAACATCCACCACGGCGAAGGGACCGACGAACGATTCGACTACGACCGGCTGGCCGGAGTCATCCAGAAGCTCGACCCCGACATCGTCGCGTTGCAGGAGGTGGACTGGGGAACCGAGCGGGCCTCGGGCGAGGATCAGGCCAGGCTCCTGGCCAAACTGTGCCGCATGCACTATGCCTTCGGCCAGGCCATGCCCCACCAGGGCGGCCAGTACGGCGAGGCGATCCTCTCGCGTTTCCCCATCGAGAAGACCGTCGTTCACCCGCTGCCCTATCATTCCGATTTCGAGCCGCGAGCAGCGATCGAGGTTGTGCTCCGGCCCGACGGCATCGGGCCGCTCTCCTTCGTCGGCACGCACCTGTGCCACCGGAGCGAAGAACTCCGCGTCCAGCAGACCCAGCGGCTCGGCCAGTTGTTCCCATCGAAGGACGGCAATCCCATGATCCTGGCGGGTGACTTCAATTCCCGTCCCGGCAGCGCGCCGATGAACGTCCTGCTCGATGGCGGCTGGATCGATGCCATCTCGCCGCGCTCGGTAATCGACTACGTCCTGGTTCGGGCCTGCGATGACTGGACCGTCAAAGAGGTCGTCATCGTGGACGAGCCGGTCGCCTCCGATCACAGCCCGGTGCTGGCCGTGCTCGAATGGAAAAGCGGGAAGTGACGTCGATCCCCGCGTCGAACGGCAGTCGCGCTATCGCCGTCGGATCTTGACCACGAACGCCGTGAATTCTCCCCGGACAGGGACGTGAATCGCGCCCCTCCGGCAGATCGCCTTCGCAACCGGTTCGCCGAACGGGTTCTCCGGGTCGTACAGTTCCGCGGTGTCTCCTTCGTCGAGGAAGCCGCCGACCTCGACCGCAACAAGGCCGAACGCGCCCCAATTGAACACCGCCAGATGGGCGCGGTTCCAGTCGTATCGGTTCGGCAGAAGCAGGGACTTGTTGTATTCCGTACGGGGCGTGTCGCTCGTCGGAATGACCAGATTGTCCTCCCAGACGACGTCGCGATAGCGAGAGGTTTCCAGCTCGCCGTTGACCACCACGTTGTCGCGAATCTCGCAGTCTTCATTCTGCGGGGCGCTGTAGCCGATCTTCATCCCGACGCCATAGAGCCAGTTTCCACAAACCCGAATGCCCCGGCTGGGCCGCCCGCCCCCGACCAGAAAGGGCCCCCGACCGTAGCAGATGTTCTCCGTGAGCAGGTAATTGTTCACAAAAGCCTTGTCGGAACCGTATGCGTACACGTTATAGCTGCCATCATAGGGACAGGTCATGATGCAATTAGAGATGGTCTTCACGCCTTCATCGTTCTGCGTGTAGATGCAATGGCCGTGACCTCCGTCCACACCCTGCCACCCGTTGGCATAAAGGAGGCAACCGTAAATCTCCGGATTCAGCTCACCCTTCCAGCAACTGATGCCCTGGTTGCAGTGGTGGATGACGAGATTGATGTACTTGCAGTCGCTGCCGCCGTGCAGGTGCAGGCCGCCGGCAGGTCGGTTCAAATCGCGGGACTGCGTCCCGACGCGGACGGGTTGATCCGGCAAAGGCTCCGACACGAAGATCTCCAGATCGCGGATGATGACGTACGATGACGGACTTCGGACCGAGAAGCCCCCGTCGATCCGAACCTTCTGGCCTCTGGCCGGTCGGATGAGGATCGGATTACCCGGGGCGCCCTCCAGCCGGACCTCGAACAAATCGATCGGCCGCCTCCGGTAGACGCCTTCGAGCAAATAGATCGTGTCGCCCGGCGTCACTCGTTGCCGACCGGAAACTGCGGACGCCAAGTCCCACGGTTCATCGGCGGAACCGGGATTCTCGGGCCGACCCTGGGGGCTGACGTACCAGCCGGTCCCGATCTGGCCGTCGTACCGCTGGCGATAGTCGAGAATCGGAGTCCCCACCGGGACCATCACCTTGTCAAAATTGATGATCTCACCGTCCGCGACCAGCTCGATCTCGATCCTCGCCCGGTGCTTGAACCCGCTCGCGACCTCTCCGATGGCGGGCAGCCAACTCATACCGTCCTGTGAAATCACGACGTACTCGGGCAGCAAGCCGTTCGCCATGTTGACCGAGGCCGGCCAAGGCGGGCCCACCGGGAGCATCCTGCCTCCCGGCTTCTGGGCCGAGCTGCCATAGACCGGCGTGTAGATCCGAACGACCGGCTTGTCGTTGGCGAACAAGTCCTCGCTCTTGTCACCGGAGATTACGACATTGCGCACCCGCAATGGGGCGCCGTCGCTCCTGAGCCGGAGGATGGCGGGCCAGGCGAGATCGAATTCCTCCGAGGTCCGAAAACCGATCTCGTAGACGTTCTCGTGGACGCCCGTGCCGATCTCGAATGTCTTGGCTCGATCCCTGTACGACTCCAGCGAATCGGGCCAATCGGCCGGCCAGAGGCCCCGTTCGCGGACAGATACAAATCCGGATACCGGAACACAACAAATGAGAATTGCCGCAAACGCTGCGATGGCGAAAACCCGGTTTTTCATCGTGCACACCGTACCAATCCCTACGCCCCCCACGACTTGGCTCGCTGCATTCATCGTTGACATCGTACGTCGTGATTCTCATCGGCACCACAGAAACCAGTGTTTCACCAAATTGTCAAGGAAATTGCTGGGCACACCTGGCAGGGTTTCCTCAGTCGGTCGTCGGAGACTCGTTTTTCCCTTGAAAGCATCGGGGGTTGCGGGTACCTATCTGGTCGTGAGCCATACACATACACAAACAGACAAAAGGAGGATTTATCCATGTCGCGGAATCTCGCTTTCCACATCGTGCTGACGGCCCTGGCGACGGCGGCGCTGCCCCGGATTGTCCCGGCACAGGAGGCCAACTACGATGAATCGAAGGTGCCCCAGTACACGCTGCCCGATCCGCTCGTCTGCCTCGACGACGCCAAAGTCGCCGACGCGGACACCTGGCGACAGAAACGCCGGCCGGAGATCCTCCGTCTGTTCGAAGAGCACATGTTCGGCAAGGCCCCCGGCAAGCCCTCGCTCATGACTTTCCTCACCACGTCCGTGAGCAAGAACGCCCTCGACGGCTTGGCGACCCGAAAGGAGGTCGTCGTCTACTTCACTGGCCGCGAGCAGGACCCCAATATGACGATTCTGCTCTACCTTCCCAACAAGGTGTCCAAGCCCGTCCCCCTGTTCATCGGACTAAACTTCCAGGGCAACCACGCGATCCACCCAGACCCGGCGGTCACGATCACCAAGAGTTGGACAAGAGAAGGCGATCATCATGCGACCGCGGAATCCCGGGGCAGGGCCGCCAGTCGTTGGCCGGTCGAGCGAATCCTCGAACGCGGCTACGGCCTCGCGACGATCTACTATGGCGATATCGACCCCGACTTCGACGACGGGTTCAAGAATGGAGTCCATCCGCTCTTCTACAAAGCAGGCCAAACCCAGCCCGCTCCCGATGAATGGGGCTCCATCGCAGCCTGGGCCTGGGGCCTGAGTCGCGCGATGGACTACTTCGAGACCGACTCCGACATCGACGCCAAGCACGTGGCAGTCATAGGCCACTCTCGGCTGGGCAAGACCTCGCTGTGGGCCGGCGCAACGGATGAGCGATTCGCCCTCGTGATCTCCAACAACTCCGGCTGCGGCGGCGCGGCCCTCTCCCGACGGGCCTTCGGCGAAACCGTCCAGCGGATCAATACGGTCTTCCCCCACTGGTTCTGTGACAACTTCACGAAATACAATGGCAAGGAAGACGATCTGCCCATCGACCAGCACATGCTGATTGCGTTGATGGCGCCCAGGCCGGTCTACGTCGCCAGCGCGGAGGAGGACCACTGGGCCGACCCGCGAGGCGAGTTCCTCTCGGCGTTGCACGCCGGACCAGTCTACAAGCTGTTTGGTCAAGAGCCCCTGCCCGTTGCAGAGATGCCCCCTGCCAACCAGCCTGCGATGGGCACGATCGCCTACCACATCCGCACCGGCAAGCACGACGTCACCCTCTACGACTGGGAACGCTACATGGACTTCGCGGACAGGCACTTTGGCCGTGACGGGAAGTAACAGGCATTGACAAGGGACAATCATGAGGAGTAGATCGTCAACTCGCACTGTTTGGCTGTTCACATTTGTGAACCTTCTCGGCGTTTCTCTGCTCCATGCGACTGAGCCGGCGAGAAGCACTGAAAACTATATTCCACGATTGCAGAGAATCCTCACAGAGAACATCGTGCCGTTCTGGCAGGAGAAGAGCTTAGACCGTACAAACGGCGGGTACACCATCAGTTTCGACGCTCAGGGCAGGCTCAAGGAGCCGGTGACCAAGATGATCGTAACGCAGGCCCGGCAGGTGTGGTTGTTCTCCCGACTGGCCCGGGCCGGATACGAACCCGCGAAGAATCTCGAAGCGGCGAAGTTGGGATATCGATTCCTCAAGGACAAGATGTGGGACGCCGCCAACGGAGGTTTCTACTGGGAGGTCGATGTCACAGGCGACCGCGTGCTCAAGCCCAACAAGCACCTTTATGGTCAGTCGTTCGTACTTTACGCGATTTCCGAGTACGCTCTGGCCAGTGGCGACAAAGACGCTCTGGACTTCGCGATCCAGTTCTTCCACCTACTCGAAGCCAAATCGCACGACAAGGTCCACGGCGGCTATGTCGAGTACTTCAATCCCAACTGGACGCCCCTACCGGACGGGGAGTCGTCCTACATGGGGACGCCCTCCGGCCTGAAGCTGATGAACACGCACCTGCACCTGCTCGAAGCGATCACGACGTTCTACCGGGCGAGCAGGCTGCCGCTGGCCCGGGAGCGGCTGTTGGAACTCATCACTATCGAGAGCAACACGGTCGTGCGAAAGGACCTCGGCGTCTGCACGGACAAGTACGAGCCCGACTGGACGCCGCGACTGGAGGGCGACTTCGCCCGCGTCTCCTATGGCCACGACATCGAGAACATCTGGCTCCTGATGGACGCCTGCGACGCGGTGGGCGTCTCGAACTACCCGTTCATCGACCTGTACAAAACACTCTTCAACTACTCGCTGCAATACGGCTACGACGAGCGCAACGGCGGTTTCCATTACACCGGCCGATTCCGCTCCCCCGCCGACGACCGGAGCAAATCGTGGTGGGTCCAGGCCGAGGCGCTCGTCAGCTCGCTGCGGATGTATAACTACACGAAAGACCCGAAGTACCTGACCGTCTTCGAGCAAACGCTGGACTTCATCGAAAAGAACATGGTGGACTGGGAAGTGGGCGAGTGGCATTCGGCAGTCACGGCCCAGGGCGTGGCCCAGGGCGACAAGGCCAACCCCTGGAAGGCCGGCTATCACAACGGCCGCGCGATGATCGAATGCCTGGAGATACTCAAGGCATGGAAACACGAACCAATATGGAAGGGGCAAGACAATGTCTGATCTGAAGGAACGGATACTCAAGGTTCTGCAACCGCTGCAGATGGCCAGCTTCGCCACCATTACACCGGACGGCAAGCCGTGGGTGCGGTACGTCATGACCGTCGGATCGGCGGACCTGACGATCCGATGCGCAACAGCGGTCGACGCCCGCAAGGTCAAGCAGATCCAAAAGAACCCGGAGGTCCATCTGACCTGCGGCGTGACCGATCCCCTGAACGCAGGCGCCTATCTGCAAGTCCAGGGCCGGGCCTCGCTCAACACGAGCCAAGAGGCGCGTCACGCTTTCTGGTGCGACATGCTGGCGGGCATCTTCAGCGGGCCGGACGATCCAAACTACGGCGTCATCGAGATCAAGCCCTACTGCGTCGAGTACATCGCGCCCGGATCGCACAAGCCGGAGGTCTGGACCGCCAAGTGACGCCCATCATCCGGAAACAATAGACCGATGGCGGCAAAGATGGTGGGCGTGATACGCACCCTGCGACTTCTTCGTAGGTTGGGCGTCCTCGCCCGACTTTTTTTAGACGACCGGGGACGCTCGTCCTACGAAGCATCCGGGTGCCATGCCTCGGACGCTCGCGACCGTCGGACAAGGCGGGTGCTCCCGGCGTCCCTGATAACCTGTTCTAACAGCGACACGGTGTTTTGCAGACGCCGGTTCAAGGCGATCACTTCTGCCCGTCGAGACGTTTTCGGAACAGGCGGGTCTGGAGTGCGTTCTGCCAGGCGGTCCAGTTCGACTCGCTCGTCTCGCCGTCGATGGCCGCGGCCACCTGGTCCATCTTCGCATCGAGGTCGTCGATGTAGCAGACCATGAACGCCTCGGCGGTGGCCGGCAGCTTGGGCGAGCCGAACTCGTACTCTCCGTGATGGGACAGGATGATGTGTCCGAGCGTATCCACGACCTCCGGATCGATCTTCGTGCCGGCGGCGCGGAGGGACTCGGCCTTGCGGTGCAACATCAGCAGGCTCTTGCTGATGTGCCCGATCAACTGGCCGGAGTCGGTGTAGGAGAAGGCCATGTCGTAGGCCAGTTCCTCCGTCTTGCCCATATCATGGAGGAAGATGCCGGCCAGGACGAGGTCCGCCTGCACCCGCGGATACAAAGGCAGGATCGCCTTGGCGACGCTGAGCATGCTGTGCGTGTGCTCCAGCAGGCCGCCAATGCAGTCGTGGTGCATTTTCATGCCGCCGGGGGCCGTGCAGAAGGCCTTCATCAGGTCCTTGTCCGCCAGGAACGCCTTGCACAGGGTCGCAACCTGCGGATGGCGGATCGAGCCGACGGTCTCCTGCACTTCCTTGAACATCTGTTCGACGTTCTTTGACGTCCTCGCCAGATAGTCCTCGACGTTCACCTTGCTGGGATCGATAGCCGCGATCGTGTTGACTACGATCTGCAGGTTGTTCTGGTACAGCTCGCTGCGGCCCTGAATATGCACGAAACCGGGCTTGGGCAGGGACTTGTAGACGACCTCAGACGCCTGCCACATCCGACCGTTCAACTGGCCCGTGCGGTCGCACAGGAACATCGCGATATACAGGTCGCCACGCTGGGTGCTGCGAAGGATCGGCTCGCGGACGACGTAGACCTCGTTGATCGTCTCGCCCGCCTGAATCTGATTGATGAACTTATGTGTATGTACTGCCTGTGCCATCATGGCCCCCGTGATTGGTTACATTCATAGTCACAGGGAACCATCATAGTGGCTGCCCAGCGGCCCCGCAAGGGGACGATTTGCGGAATCGCGAAAAAGCCGGAGCGACTATTGTGAAGCGGGCGACTCCCGGCCGTCTTCAACACGGAAGCACTCGCCGTCCCATTTGAGACCCGTAACGACAGACCGCGGAAACACCCACGCGGCGTCGGAGTCCCCGCGCAACAGGACGTTCGTCCGCTCCGCCGCCAGGGCAACCGCCTGGGGCACGTCGAGAAAACGGAGCGCGTTGAGCAGCGTCGGCCCCTGGGCGTGGGTCGTCGGCAGTTCAGTCAGATCGAGCTGTCCGATGCCCGGCTCGAACAGCGAGGCATACAACGCGACACCCGCCATGTCGCACCGAGCAACGACCGTCACGGTGGGCCCCGCCGTCGGCTCAATCAGTCTCAACGCCTGGATCGCCCGTCGGACATCCCAGACCCGCATGCCGTCGGCCGTCTGACCGAGGAGCATGAACCGACGACGAATCTGGATCTGCTTGCGTTCGTCGCCGCTCCAGGCGTCCGGCCCGATCCCGCGCGGGCAGACGTAGACAAGCACCTGCCTGCCTGCTGTGGCAGTGTCCCGCAACGTCTCGAAGGCGGCGGGGTCGGCCTCCGGCAGCGTGTACCCGCTCAGCTCCTTCTCGAACCTGCCCCGCATCGCGGCCAGCCAACTCTTCCAACCGGCTTCATCCAATACGTTCAGTGTAACTCGGCTGGCCTGCGTCCCCTCGGCCGAAGACAGGAGAAAGAGACGCAATCGCACGTGCGGCTGGCTGGCAAAATCAAACGCGGTCAGACGAACACCATCCGCCTCGGCGGAGAACACCCGGTCGATGTCGAGCGGCCCGGCCTCGCGTTCGCTCGGCCAACCTCGGAAGACTTTCTCTTGCAGGGCCTTCATCCAGCCGTCGCGCATGGCGACCCACTGCTCCGAGGACTGCGGCACCAGCGGGGCCTGCGCCATCGGCACGAACTTCTCCTGGATCTTCGTGTTGATCTCGTCGGCAGGCAGGTCCTTGAAGACCTTCAACTGCTCCGGCTCGAAGAACGGCACGGCGGGCTCGCCGATGGCCGGGTTCTCGCCCTTGAGGAACCGGTTGAACCAGACGAAGGCGTGAATCCTCAGCTCCTGCGTGTCCTTGTGCGGGCCCTCGGTGATCTGGAGGCCGAGCTTGTCCTCGGCGCCGTACAGTCGATAGATGTCCCGCACTTTCTGGTGGACGCGGCAGACCCCATCCAGCGGGAAGATCTCGTCCTTGTCGGTGTTCGAGATGAGCAAAGGCCTGGGCGCAACGAGGGCCGCAACCATCGGATAGTCCCAGCGATATGTGTTGACGATGAACATGCAGTCGCAGTGTCCTTCGACCGTGCCATCGACGACGTGATTCTGCAAATCCGTGATGCCGGCGACCGGCACGGCGGCCTTGATCCGCTCGTCGATTGCGGCGATCCACCAACTGTACGCACCCCCGCCGGAGCGGCCGGTCACGCCGATGCGATTCGTATCCACTTCTTTACGGGTCTCCAGATAGTCGAGCGAGCGGACGCAATTCCACGCTTCGACGCCCGCCGACGTATAACCGCGGCTGTTCCACCACCACATGTTGTAGCGATAGGTCCCGTGGTGGATGCCCTCGATCTCGCCAAGCTGCACCGTGTCGATGACCAGGCAGACGTAGCCATTGCGGGCGAACCAGGCGCCGTGATGCTGGTAGCCGACCTTGTTGCCGTAACTGACATTGTCTTTCTTGACGGCGCCGTGGCCGCAGACGTAGAGGATCGCCGGTGCGGGCTTGTCCAGGTTTTTCGGAATGTACAGATTGCCCGTGACGTACAGCCCCGGCATGGACTGGAAGTGCAGATTCTCCACGGTAAACTGCTCGTGATCCACAGCGTCTGTGACGACGGCTTGAAGCGGCGTCTTCTCGGGGAACGGATCGAGCCCGAGCATCTCCAGCAACTGCTGTCT
>CAZDTD010000025.1:10720-30622 GCA_964507995.1 uncultured Pirellulales bacterium
GCGGCGTCTTCTCGGGGAACGGATCGAGCCCGAGCATCTCCAGCAACTGCTGTCTGTAGACCTCCCGGCGGGCCTTCCAGTCGTCGAGCGTCTTGACGTCGCTCAGGCACTGACCCTGCAACTTCGCAGTCTCGCTGCGGAAATATTCCGCCGCTTGTCGATCCACCAGACGAGGCTCGCTCGACTGGCTCGCGAAGGCAGTGCCACTGCCCAAGATGCACGAAAGGAACACAATCACTCTGCCGCTCACGTGGATAGCCTGGTTCATTGGATTCATCCTAATTATAGATACCTCTTCGTAGGGCGAGCGTCCCCGCTCGCCTCGTAGCACGGGCATCCTACCCCTGCGTCGCCACGGGCAAGATGCCATGGCACTCACGGCCGGGACGGCCATGCTACAGAATCGCTCACGTCAATCTGAGGATCAGGAGGTACAAGACGCGAAGCGCGGTCAAGAGCACGACCAGGAATCCCACGCCGCCCAGGAGGTTCAGCACGAGCGTATTTCGCCTGTCGCCCATGATGTCCTTGCGGTTGGCCAGCCACAGGATCGCAGCGGCCATCAGCGGGTTGCCGATCACAGTCAGAGCCTGGCCGAAGATGATCGCGTCGATCTTCTTGACCGGCGTATGGAGCACGATCATGGCGACGCCCATGCCGATCAGCAGGACAACGACCGTGAACCGGCGTGACCAGGGATCGCTCAGCCGGGCCGGCTTGCCCAGCCCATCGGACAGGATCGCCCCGCCGATCATGGCGTTGATGACGAACGGGTTCATCGCCACCGCGAACAACCCGACCGAGAAGAGGATTCGCGTGGCCGGACCGAGCAACGGCCCAAGTTGCGTCGCCAGGACGCTGATGTCGTTCGCCTCTTTGCCTCGGAGCATGGTGCCGCTGGTGATCATGATGATCGCGCTGACGCCGGTCAGAACGGCGACGCCGGTGATGGAGTCGCCGATGCCGCGATTGTAGTCGCGGATCGTCCAGCCCTTTTCCCGAACGAGATTGCCCTGGAAAAAGGCTGCGGCCACGGAGAACGTCGTGCCCAGGAGCGAGGCGACCAGGACCATCGGATCCACAATGCCCGCCTCGCCACGTTTCGGCAGGGCCAGCGAGAGCCCCTCGGGAATGCCTGGGATCAGGCCGGCGAGGATATGGACCACATTGGGCCGCACGACGAAGAGGTTCACGAGGAAGCAGGTCAGGATCACGCCCACCATGATCTTCATGACTCGCTCCAGGCCGCTGTAGACCTGTTTGAGCGCAAAGATGGAGGCGATGACGAGCCCATTGAAGGCCAGCAGGAATCCCGTGCTGATGAGGCTCTGGGTCTGCGGAGCCATCTGGGCCGGATCGCCGAAGAGCCGCTTGGCACCGAGCGCGTCAAACGCAGCGGCGACCGCCAGATTATTCGAGAATTGAAACGCGGCACAGATCAGACACAGGGTGACGCCGATCACTACCGCAATCGGCCGGCCCAGGCGAGTCGCAATGAGCGTGCACGGCGTCGCGCCGCCGACGACGCCCACGCGGGCAGCCATCGTCATGAAAGTCCCCATCAGGACGCCCGTCAAGACGAGCAGCCAAAGCAGTTCGTAGCCATACTTGGCGCCGACGTTGGAACTGATGAGCAGGCTGCCCGGACCGAAGACGACGCACGCGGTAATCAGGGCCGGACCGATCGACCGCCACCACGGGACTCTCGTCGCTGCGACAACATCCGTCTGTTCCATGCGACACCTTTCTTCGTAGGTCATGCGTCCTCGCACGAGATCTTCTGGCGAGCGGGGACGCTCGCCCTACGCGGAGCACAACATCACACCTGTTCGGGGACGACAAACGGCTCGCGATACGCGCCGCGGGCCAGCTTGTTGGCCTCGTCGGCGAATTCCCCTGTGAACTGCTCGGTCTGCGGGTCCATCGTCAACCAGGGGCCGAGCATCCGCGGCGTCTGCTTCACGTCCACGCCGTTGACCAGCAGATGCTCCTGGAACCGCTCGAACGATTCGGCCAAGTCCCTGTTGCCTCCGATGCGTTCCACCATCTCGTCCCGGGACGACTCTTTGCCGAGCCGGTACGAGATGTTGCCCATGTGACACAGCGCCGCAGAGAGATGCCCTTCCAGAACCTCCGCGCGGAGATCGGCTGGGTTGCGACTGCGGACGGCCTCGATGAAGTTCTCGTGGTGTCCCGTCCCTTCCGTGAGATGGAACTGCTTGATCTTCTTGCCGTCGTTGTCGTAGGCCCAGCCGCCGGCGAAGTAGCCGCCTTCGCACTCGACGATGACGCCACCGTCGCGGACGCCGCGAAGATGGTCCATCGCGGAATCGCCCCTGGCGCGGGGCAGGCCGCGAAGCTCGAACAGAATCGGGACGGGCTTGTAGTCGTAAAACAGGATCTCCGTGTTCGGCGTCTCGCCGTCGTCGATGTAGCCGAAGCGCCCGCCCAGGCCCAGAACGCGCGGCGCCAGCTCGTTGGCGACGATGACCCATCGGGCGATGTCGATGTAGTGGATACCATTGTTGCCATAGTCGCCATTGCCGGTCTGCCATATCCAGTGCCAATCATAGTGCAGGCTCTTTCGCATCAGCGGAGCCATCGGGGCCGGACCGCACCAGAGGTTGTAATCGACCGAGGGCGGCACGGGCTGCGGACTATCGACCTTGCCGATGCTGTCGCGGCGGACGTAGATGAAGCTCCGCACGAGACGCATCTTGCCGAGATTGCCCTGCCGGATGTACTCGATGGCCTCGCGGAGTCCTTCGTCCGAGCGGCGTTGCGTGCCGCTCTGGACGATGCGTTTGTACTTGCGGGCGGCCTCGACCATCCGCCGGCCTTCCCAGATGTTGTGACAGACGGGCTTCTCGACGTAGACGTCTTTGCCCGCCTGGCACGCCCAGACGGTGACCAACGCATGCCAATGGTTCGGCGTCGCGGTAATCACGGCGTCGATGTTCTTGTCTTCGAGCAGCTTGCGATAGTCCACGTACGTATCGACCTTCTCGCCGCGGTCGGCGAACTTCCTGGCCTCCCGGTCCAGAAAGCTGCTGTCCGCGTCGCAGATCGCGACGACCCGCACGCCGGGGATCTTGCTGAACCACTTGATGTGATTGCTCCCCTGGTTGCGAATCCCCACCACGGCGACGCGGATGTCGTCGTTTGCGCCGCGGACTCGTGCGAATGGAACAGCGGACAACACCCCGGCTGCGGCCGAAGTCCTCACGAACTCGCGACGGCTCATCTTCACGCTCATCTGCGTCTCCCCGGCAAAGAATCATCTGGCTCGGGCACGCCGGCGTTCGACCTTCGTTTCGCCAGGCACGCCCCCTGTGCAAACGGCCTCATGCGACCGGGGACATCGTAGCAGCGTGCGAGCGATCTGTCAAAGGTCGAGGCAGGAATCCGTGATGAGAATGCCGTTCAGTTGGGGATGGGTGGGGTGTTAGGCGACGCCGCAGCGTCCTCGGAGGATCTGCGGAATTGCCCCTGGCCCCTGCCGCGGGGACCTCGCGGCCCCTGCGAACCCGGTCCGAATCGGCCGCCCTGACCCCGTTGGAACTGGCCGGGGAGGTCTCGCAGGAGGTCCCGCCAGAGCCGCTGCTGGTCTTGGCTGAGCACCATCGCCATCTGCTCATCCATCGCCTCCAGTTCCACGGCAATCTGAGTGCGGCCCTGCTCGCGAATCTCGTCCAGCCGCTGCATGTGATCTCGCAGGATGGGTTCCACCTTCTCGGCCTGCTCGCGGGATAGACGCAAACGCGGGACAATCCGGTCCAGCATCGGCACCGCGAACCTCCCGCCGGTCCCCTGCGATCCGGGACCGGAAACGCGCAACGTCATCAGCGTCGCCGCAGCGCCGATCGTCAGGCCGGCGATCAGGATGACGAGCCCGAAGAAGGCCATCCGCCAGCGGTAGAGCCGCTGCAGCAGGATCGTCGGATTGTCCAGATTCTCAGGTTGGTTCATTGAATCGCCCATGAAATCGCCTCGACAATCTCGCCCAGCGGCTGGGGAGATTTCGTGTAGAGGATGATTGCGGTCGCGGCAACCGGCACCGCGACGGCGGCGGAGGCAGCCGCCAGCCACATCCAGAACCGCTCGGCCACCGTCACCGGCCGGGCCTGCCCTGCCGAGAGCATGGCCAGGACGCTGTTCGTCACATCCACCCGCGGGGACCGCTCTTCGCGGGCTCGGGCCGCCAGTTGTTCAATCTTCTGCTCCCAATTCATCCGGTCAGCTCCCTTCCGCTCTGTTCCAGCAGCTTTCGCAGCCTGTTTCTGGCCCGCATCGTCTGCACTTTCACCATCGTTTTTGTCCAGCCGGTGCGTCGTGCGGTTTCCGCCACGTCACACTGTTCCAGGTATCGCAGCGTGAGGACCAGCCGGTCCCGCGGGGCCAGTTGCTCGAACACCTGATGCAACAGCTCGGCCGCATGGTCCGGTTCGAGCGTCTCCGCCGCATCTTCGCCACCTGTCGCCCGGTCCCACTCCTGGACATCGAATGGTTCCCTCCGTCGGCGACGGGCCTTTTCCTTCCAATACCGATAGCCGACCCGCGTCGCGATTCGCGTCAGCCAATGTTCCAGTGGCGCTCTGCCACGATACCGGCTCAAACTCAAATACGCTTCCACGAACACATCCTGGACGAGTTCCTCATGTACGCGTCGATCCCGACTGAACCGCCAAAGAACCCGACCGACGTGATCCTGATGACGATCCACAAGTCGGCGATAGGCCTCGGCATCCCCCTGTCGCGTCCGTCGGACATCCTCACTATCGGCCGACGCCTCCGGCTGCTCCGCATCCGCCGGATGGACGACGGCACGCATCATCGTGAGGAGGGCGGCCTCAATTCCTGCACGTCTCGGAAGTAGGAAACTGACTTCGACCATACGCAGAGCGTAAATGACGCACACACCCTCAGGCAAGAGGATTCCAGGTCATATCATTCGTCCAACATAGCAGCCACGGCGCGGCATCGGCTTCACGAGTGCCTGCGAAGCCGATGCCGTCTGAGCATGTCGTACAATCACTGCCCCTGGCCCGCCTTCTCGCGGAACGCTCGAAGCTCGGCTTTGGTCAAAGCGCCATCCTGATTGGCGTCCGCCCTGTCGAACATCTGCTCAATCCGCAACGCATTCGGATTTCGCAACCGGCCGGGATTCGCATTCTGTCCACCGACGGAAGGCATTGCAGCACGCGGTTGATCCCGGAATCGCTGCCCTTGGCCGGCGCCGCGGCCGGCATTGAACGGCTGACCGGCGGACCTCTGTCCTCGCGGTCCCCTCTGCAGCCCCTGTTGGAAACGCCTACCGGCCGGCCGGCCGGGACCACCCCGCAATGCGGGAGATTCCATCCCACGACCAGGTTGGGAGGCTCCATTTCGCACCTGTTCAAACTGCCGAGCCTGTTCTTCCGTCAGAACCTCCTTGATCGACGCCAGGGTTTCGGAGCAGGCCTTGTCGAGGATTCCACGAATCTTCTGAACCTGATCGTCACTCAGACCCAACCGATTCAGTCCGAGCCGTCCCAATCCCAGAGGACACCACGTCCCCTGTCCGGCGGGTCCCACCCCAAGAGGACACCATGCGCCGGGTCCTCGCTGCGCTCCGCCGCGTCCCCATCCCTGTCCCCGAGCCATCCCCCGCCCACGACCTGCGCCGGCGCCCCACGGCTGCGCCAGAACCTGGCCGCTCAGAATCATGAGAATCGCGCCTGTAACAATCAGAGTTGTCCATTTCGTCTTCATATTCAGCTCCTTTCAATTGAGCGTTGGCCTGTTCGGCCGTTTCCATTCACGCCGGGATAGTGGAAGGAGCCCCCGCACGGGTTACACCCCCCGCGCAGAAATTCTGACGCAGGTTGTCGGCACAACGGCCCATCACCGGCCCGATGCCGGCCGTCGGCTGCTTGTCGAGCAGTTCGGCACACGTCGGCAGGAAATCCCAGAATGCGCAGACGTGCTCGCTCACGCTGGCCGGCTGGATCTTCCCGGGCCAGCGGGCTATCAACGGCACGCGGATGCCCCCCTCCCACACGGAGCCTTTCAGGCCGCGCAGGGGACCAGCGCTCTGGAAAAAGGCCGTATCGACTCCGCCCGCGTACATCGGACCATTGTCGCTGGCGAAAATCACGAGCGTGTTCTCGTCCAGACTGAGTTGTTCCAGTTGGGCCATGATCCGCCCGATATCCTTGTCCATCCGGGCAATCATGGCCGCATAGCACGCCCGGGGGTGTTCGTGGGCAATATACCCCTTTTTGCCGTCATATGTTTGAATGGACAAATGCAACCGGTATTGTCACCCCCGCGAAAGCGGGGGTCCAGGAACATCGTGAAAAAGCCTGGATTCCCGCTTTCGCGGGAATGACAGAGTCGGTTCCGTGTCTCGATTGGCCATTCAATCATCAATAGGTCCTGCGAATAGACCCGCTCGACGCCGTCTTTGTTTTCCTCGATCCAATAGATTTTGCCATCGCGCCAGAGGTGGTTGGGATAGTACGTGTGGGTCTGCCGCTGCCCGGCGGAGAAACGCAAGCGGCGCCGCCGCCGTGGCCATCACCGTTGCCTTCAGAAAATCACGTCGTTTCATGGCATGTCTCTCGTTCTTCCGATGCGACGGCCGTTCGGCCTCAGTGGAACGTAAACCCCTCCGTCTGTGGCGAGATCGACTGGAGCAATCCCATATCCACAGCCCGCCGGAGAAGCTCGATCACGCTGGTCGTCCCCATCTTCTGCATGACGTGCCCGCGATGAACCTCGATCGTACGGGGCGAACGGTGGAGCATTGTGGCGATTTCGCGGTTGTTCTTGCCGTCGAGGATCAGATATAAGATCTTCATCTCCGTTTTGGTCAGGGCACATTCTTCGAGGGCCGCGTATCCGCTGTTCTGCTCGAGCAAAACCTGGACTGCGTGGATGAATCTGTCGCGGTCGAGAGGTTTCTCGATGAAGTCCGCCGCGCCGGCCTTCATGGCCCGGACCGCCGCGGCAACGTCGCCGTATCCCGTGACGATGAGCACGGGCAGCCACGGCAACTGCTGTTTGACCTCCTGCAACAACTCCATTCCCCCCATCTCGGGCATCCTCATGTCCGTAATCAACAGGTCGCACCGATCGACGCCAAGATGCGAAAGGCAGTCCTTCGCACAGCAGAAACACTGCACGCGTATGCCGATCCGCTCCAGGGTCTTGGACACTGCATAACACACCCTTGGCTCATTATCCACAAAGACAACTCGTGCAGATTCCATGTTTTCCACCTCTCACTTGACCGGTCAACATCCGACCGGCAACGTAACAACAAACGTCGTGCCTTCACCGAACCGGCTCTCGACGCGAATCCGTCCGCCCACCTGAGAGACGACGCGCTGCACGATGCACAAACCCAGGCCGGTCCCCTCTCCCTCGCCCTTCGTCGTGAAGAACGGGTCGAACACACGACTGACGTGTTCGGGGCGTATCCCCCCGCAATCGTCGCTGAATCGCAGTTCCACCTGGCCGTCTTGACAGGCACCCGTGATCGTGAAAGACCGATCTTTCAACCCGTCCGCCGCCTGAACGGCGTTCTGCGTCAATGCGAAGAAGACCTGTTCGATATCCTTCTCCCTGGCATAGATCGGCGGCAGGCCGTCGAGTTGATCGAAACGCATTGTCAGTCGGCGTATCCTGGCGCTCTCATCCAGCAGCCGGACCACGCGGCCGGCGACGGCCGCCAAAACCACCTTCGAGATCTGCCGGTCCGATGTCTGCCGGACGATGCCGCGAAACCGTTCGATGATGTCCGTGATGTGCGAGACTTCCGCAAGCCCGTCGTTGAGGTCCTCCAGCACGGTCGCTGGACAGCCGACGCCGTCGAGCCCCTTCATTGCGTTTTGAAGCGACAATCGAATCACCGTCAAAGGCTGGTTCAACTCGTGGGCATACGTGGCGCTGAGCGTGCCCAGGGAAGCGAGTTGCTCGGCTCTCATCATCTTCTCGCGATAGGCCTCCAACTCCTGTTGAACAGTCCGCAATGCATGGATATCGCGGGCGATCATCAGCCCGGCGGTCACTCGGCCGGCGCCGTCCCGCAACGGCTGGATCGTCGTGTTGTACCACCGCAGTTCGCCCCGGACGTTGGACAATACCACCAGGTTCATTCCCGACGCCGCCTGAATGACCTTGCGGATGCTGCCCGCCTGCCGGTCGGCGATGTCTTTCGGGAACAGATCCCACATGGTCTTGCCCTGGAAATCGGACGGTTTGCCTCCGAGCGCCCGTGCGGCGGTGCCGTTCATGAAGAGAAACACGCCCTGCTCATCGATGATCGCGATCGCTTCCCCCGCGCTTTCCACGACCGTCCGGTATCGTTCCTCGCTCTCGATCAAACCTCGTTCGAGTTCCAGACGGTCGCTGATGTCCACGTTCACCTCGGCCACCAGCCATTCGCCGCTGTCCGTTTGAAAGGGGATCGTGGTCACCCGAATCGGCCGATTCGCTTCCTTGACCAAAACCTCGTCCGAGGTGATCTTCTGTCCGCTCGCCAGGGCCGCGGGGATCGCACAACCGGAGCACGCATGGTCCCTGCCCATGAAGTACTCATAGCACTTCCTGCCCTCATAAGGGCCGTATACCTGCCTCCACGCGGGGTCCACGTACCGCAGATTGAAGTCTCGGTCGATGATGTCGAGCCCCATCTTCGCCGCGCCGAGGATAAACTCGATCTGCTGCTGGAGCCCCTTGACTTCGCGTTGGGCGGAGCGTTCCTCACTGACGTCCTTCGCGAAAACGGCGATCCGACGGACGATGCCGTCCCCGTCCAGAATCGGGTACAGGCTCGTGAAGAACTGACGGTCGAGGCGACCGTCTTCGAATTGAATGGGCGCCTGCGTCTTCACAACCTCGTTGATTCGCTCCAATCGCCGCTCCACAACATCCGGCGGGATCACCTCGGCGCCGACGTCGGCCAGCCGCATGCCGACGAGGTCGCGAACGCTCCTGCCGAACCGTTGTGCGGCGGTTTCATTGAGCATCAGGATCGTCCCCTTCGCGTCAAGCATGAGGACAGACTCCGTCACGGCGTCAAACAGCGCACGCAGCATGCCTTCGCTGTCTTGGGCAACCTGCTCCGCGGTCCGATGACACCGCGATGTCTCCTCTTTTGATTGGCAACGATTCTCGTATGCGTCGTCCATCTTGCTCCCACGAAGCACTCACCATCGCCACCGACGCGGGGCCGCCACAACAGCCCCCCAGGCCGTTCTGCAAGAACCGACACACTCGCAACGATCAGAGCCGCGAGACGATTTTCATCATAGAGGCTATCCATCTGGAAATCAAGACGGAATCGGAGAGACCTGCAGGACGAAGCAAAAAGGCAGACCGATGACGAACCCGGAGAAACCTCCACGGCGGGCGGGATTGATTCGCACCCACGACCAGCCGTCTCCCCCGGCAGGCTACGGTTCCGCCAGCGTGGATTCGATCCTCTGGTCAACCTGCGATGGATCGCCGGCCGGCGCGCTCGGAGGAGCCAGCGGCAGGAGCACCGTGAAAATCGTGCCTTTGTTCACCTCGCTCTCGACCTCGATTCTGCCGCCATGCGCGTCGACAATCCTGCTGACGATGGCCAGGCCCAGCCCAGTCCCCTTGATTTCTTTGCCAGGTCGATGGACACGGTAGAATCGATCAAAGACCTTCGCGAGGTCTTCCTTGGGAATGCCATATCCGGTGTCGCTAACCTTGAGTACGAGATGCTCCGACTGTCCATACGCCGACACCTGGACTCGCCCGCCGGCTGGCGTGAACTTGATCGAATTGTTGACCAGATTAATGAGGACCTGGAGAATTCTGTCATTGTCGTAGATGGCCGGAGGCAGATCGGGTTGCAGGTCCACGGCCAGATGCACTCCGCTCTTGTCGGCATACGGCAACATCGTGTTGTATACCTCGTTGACGGCCGTGCCGATGACGTTTTCCTGCATGCTGAGCTTCATCTTGCCCGCGACGAGTTTCTGGAAATCCAGGACGTCGTCAATCAGCCTGGAGAGTCGATCGATGTTTCGCTTGGCGATATCCAGGAAGTGCCGCTGATCCTTGTTGATCTTGCCGGCGACGCCGTCCAGGACGATGATCACGGATTCTCTCATGGAACTCAGAGGCGTGCGAAGCTCGTGCGAAACCGTCGATATGAACTGCGACTTCATCTCCATGGTCTGTTTGAGTTCGTCTTCCGCCCGTTTGCGATCCGTGACGTCATTGAGGACGATCAGAATGTGTTTGCCGGCGTCGATATTAACCGGTTCCACGCTGGCGGAAAGCCACCGCCGGTTCGCATCATCTTCGCTCACGGCCGGCTGGATCTCCACGCCGTGAGCGGGCTTGTCGGAGGCAATCGCTATGCGCACGAGGTCGCGGAGCGTGCAGTCGGCGCAAGAGCCACCACACCCTGCACGGTCCACGACACGGGCCGCACGAGTACAATGCAACGCTTCGCACAGGTCGTGATCGATGATGTCGGCATAGCCGCTGCCGGACATCTGCCGGATAACATCGTTGGCGCGCGTTACCCGCATGGCGTCGTTCACCAGCAGTGTCCCCAGCGGCGTCGCATCGAAGATCGCTTCCAGGTTTTTCTGTTTGCGTTCGAGAATCTCGTGGATGCGCCTGCTTTCGGTCACGTCGACAAGGGACACCATGAGGCAGATGGGTCTCCCTTTCTTGTCCCTCACGATGCTCGCCAGCACCTGGGCGACAAAATCCGCCCCGTTCTTTCGGCGGGCAATCAGATCCCCATTCCACGTTCCCTTCTCGACGGCGTGCCGAAAGGCCGTTGCACCCTCCTCGGCCGACGCCAGGAAGAACGCCAGCGGTTTGCCCAGAACCTCGTTCTCCTCGTCATAACCCCACATGCTCAATGCGGACGGATTGGCGAACGTCAGGTTTCCTTCGAGGTCGATGAACATGATCCCGCTGGCTGCGCTGTCCACTGCGCTGTCTTTCACCAACAACGCCTCTTCGACGCGTTTGCGTTCCGATGTGTCGCGGATGATGCACACCGCCTGATACGCTCCCTGCAGGCAGATGCGGCCCACCGAGAGTTCGACCGGGAATTCCTCACCCGTTCGACGCAGGGCTGTCAGTTCGATCGTCCGGCCGAAGACCGTGCTCGCATCTGTCGTCCGGAATCGCTCCACGCCGATGCGGCAGGCATCCTGATACCGCACCGGCACCAGAAGGGAACCCAGGTTCTTGCCGCATGCCTCCTCGGCCGTGTATCCAAACAGGGTCTCGGCAGCCTGGTTCCAGAAGGAAATACAGCCATGCTCGTCCATCACGATGATGGCGTCCAGCGCCGCACGGGTCATGCCGAGAAGTCGTTCCTCGCTCTCTCGCAGAGATTGCTGGATGCGTTCCGCCGTTGCCCTCGCTTCGTTGGCGTCTTCCGCAAGGCTCAAGGCCGCTTCCCGCTGCTGTCGCAGGGCCTGATTGGCCTGGTTCAACTCCTCCGCCCACCGCAACAACTTGGTCTCGTGCGTCTTGCCCTGCATCCGCTCCAGACCGATTTCGGTCAGCAATTGGGCACACGTGGTCAGGTAGTTGAGCACGGGAGACAGTCTTTCCTCGGACACGATTGGAACCCGGCGCAGGGCCTCCATGTAGGCAGCCTCATCGAAGCCCAACTCCCTGGCCTGCCTGCGAAAGGCCTCCTCATCGGGCGGCTTCAACAGGAACTGGCCGACAAATACGTTCGCCACATGTCGCCCCTCGATCACAACGGGCGCCGCGACATCCGTCAGACCGTTGCCGCATTGATAGAGGCACAAGTCTTCCCCTTCTCTCAACTGGCTGGCCAGAACCGTGTCCCCCTCGATACACCGGGCACGGGTCCTCGCATGAACGCGATGAAACTCCGTGCAAATCCTCTGCCAACGGGACGCAACGAACACGTTCCCATCCGGATCTAAAATCGCCGCGGAGATACCGACCGTGTCGCAGTAACTGTCCATCAACCGCTGCATCTGGTCGCGATCCAGCAGCTCAGCGAGATCGTAATGGCATTGGTCCAGCCCACCACACACGGTTTTCGGCGACTGCCCCGCCAGTTCCGATCCCGGCGAGACGTCCTCTTCCAACGACGCATAGGGCGCCGGCCGACCCGCAACGAGGGCCATCTCGTTGACGCACCGCTTCAGTTCGGCTACACGCGCCTCCCGACCCATGGCCAGCCGGTTAAATCGCTCAATCTCGTTGACGTGGTAGCGCAGCGTCTCCTCCGTCCGCTTGCGCTCGGTGAGATCGTAGACCACGGTGAGGTTGGCGGGCTCCCGTTCGTATTCGATCGGTTCCACCGACAGGCTCACCGGAAAGACCGTCCCATCGACTTTCCGCATGAGGACTTCGCGTTGCACAACACGGCCCTTTTCCCGCAGCTCCGCCAGCACGCCAGGCCGATCGCGCTCCGCGTCGGCATAGAAATCCGCCATGCCCATCTTCAGCATCGTATCGAGGTCGCATCCGTACAGTTCCGCACTCGCCCGATTCGTCAGCAGGATCTGCCCTGTCGCCGAACGCGACAACTGGAGAGGCAAAGGCGACGCCTCCACGATCAGACGCATGCGTTCCTCGCTTCTTCGCAACTCCTCCTGTGTGCGGCAACGTTCAGTGATGTCGCGAATCACCCCGATGGAACCGGTGATTCGGCCGTCCGAATCGCGTACGACGCTCAAAGAGATATCCACATCGATGATTCTTGCGTTGCCGCGGATCATCTTCGTTTCGAGGTGGTGCTGCATGCCCTTGCGCCGAACGCGCAGCGCGCAGATCTTCTCCCATTCCTCCGGTGGGTACAAGGTCGCAACATCGCGACCGCGAAGCTGCCCCCCCTCCATACCGAGCAACTGCTCCGTGAAGTTGTTCCAGGAAACCAACTGTCTGTTTTCATCGGCCATCATGATCGCGACAGCCGAATTCTCGAAGATGGTGCGATACCGCAGTTCCGTCGCCTGCAACTGGCGTTCGGCCTTCTTCCGCTCGAGCGCGTACCGAATCGACCGCACGAGCAGACTCCCATCGACCTGGCCCTTGATCAGGTAATCCTGCACACCAATCTGCACAGCCTGGGTCGCGGTCCGTTCGTCGTCCAGCCCGCTCAGCACGATGATCGGCAGGTAGGGAGCCCGGGTTTGGAGCCGGTTCACGGATTCCATGCCCTGGCTGTCCGGCAGGCCGAGGTCAAGCAGCACGACATCGAACGACAGGTCCTTCAACAAATCCAGAGCCGCACCGAGCGTGTTCGCATGACGCACTTCACATGCGCTGAGCGAGGACTGGGCCAGCAACCTCTCGAGCAACTTGCGGTCCACGATATCATCTTCGACGATCAACAGACGCAGCGCATTCGACGTAGCCACACGCGTTCTCCTCATATCTTCCAACAATCCACGGTCACAACGGCGACGGCGACTACGACTTCTGCTTGTCCTTGAGAGCGGCGTGGATTCTGTCCATCAACTGCGCGAAGTCGAACGGCTTGGTCACGTAATCCGAAACCCCGCGAGCCGCGGCCGCTGCGATGTCCTGGGGTTCGCAGCGGGCGGTAAGCATAATCACCGGGATGTTCCGCAGGGCAGGATCCGCGCGAAGACGCTCGAGCATCTCGTGGCCATTCATCCCGGGCATATTCGTGTCGAGCAGAATGAGGTCCGGCTTCTCGACGGCCGCACGCTCCAGACCCTCCTGGCCGTTGCCGGCCGTCACGACGTCGCAATTCGCGAACTTCAGGCGGTACTCCACCGTGCTGACCAGGTCCGGTTCGTCATCGACCACCAGGATCTTCACCTGACCGGTCTTCTTCTTTGCCTTGAACAATCCCAACATGATTCCTTCTCCTTGGCGATGAACACGCTCCAACCTCCTCGGGCAACCCCGCGATAGAACGGAGGGAACCGCTCACGGGCGAAATCCTCCAGGTTGCAGCGCAATGTACAGGGTTAAACCAAGCTGGCATTCCAGCCGTTCGCCGCGAGGATCGGCATGGTCCATCCGGCACGAATCGACCCAGATCTTCTGCCGGTTCTGACGCAGCAACTGAAGCAACGCGACAATCTGTTCGTATTCTCCCACGAGCGTGCAATCCGCATGGAGGGTCTCCACGACAACCACCGCATTGGGATCATCCGTCTCCTGGGCGTCCACGGAGAGATCCACGGCTGCGACCGCACAGCCGGTCTTCCCGAGAATCGCCGGCAGATCCTGGACGAACGCCTTCGATTCCCGGCAGGTAAAGAGCCCTTCTCGGACCTGTACCAGTTCGGCCTGCAGGCCGCGCATCGTCGAGACTTTTTCGTCACGGGCCCCCTCGAAAGCGTCCAACTCCTCGGCCATCCGGGTCACAACCGGCTCCAGCCGCTGTACCGCGCGCAGGTAGCCCACCTGCGGCGAGATCACCCAGTTGTATAGCGCCACCAGCGAGATCAGAAACGGGGCCGCCGTCAAGGCACATCGCCGCGGGGCAAACGCCTTATGGTTGCGATCTGTCGTCACGGATCGATTCCTCTTTCGTGGTTCTGAGCACACATGCAATTTCGTACTCGACGCCGTTCGCATCGATCTGCCGCCGTCCCATGTGAACGGGACGAACCGATTCGAACACCTCCTGGTCATCGAGGTTCTGCGCGAGCGATTTCGCTCCATCATACGACTCGGCCCCCCCTTTCACGGACAGGCATCTGCCATCATCGCAGGCCAGAGCCACGATGCCCACGCCGGGAGGAGCAGACCGGGCAATCACGTCCAGGACCGCAGGCCAGTCCACATCCCGTCTCGCGAGCACCCCATGCATACCCGCCAGTTCTCGGCGGACTCGCGTGATCTGCTCGTCAAGGTACCGGTCCTGCGTCACCACGGCGGGCATCCTATGGAGTTGCCCATCCAAGCGAGCCTGTCCGATCCGCCGATTCATGGTATCCGTCGTCTTCGCCAGGGCTTGGACCGCCAGGAAGACCGCAAGAAACAAAACGGCAGCCGCATTGGCCGCAATCAACAGACGTTTCGACGACAACCGGGCGCGAATCACTTCGTGCGGCGTCAAGTCGATCCGCAATTCGTCTTCCTGCACGCCCAACAACTTCAGCGCGGCGCCCACGGCGACCGCCGACGGCATCGAAGAACTCCTCTCCGGCGCCTCGCCCAGCAGATCAATGGGATCGGAGGAATGGACAACAATCGGCGTTTTCGCACCCGTAATGCACAGCGGCGCAATGTCGGTTTTGTCGTATCCCGCATCGTGGATCACCACGCGGGTCTGCACCTGCGACCTTGCCTCGGATCCGGTTACGCGGCGGTATTGCAGCACAACACTCAACTCTTCCGCCAGCCAGACGCGAATCTGCTCCGGCGTCCCCATGCCCGGTGGAACATCTCGGATCCGGACGAAGTCCAGCATGCCCTTGCAGAACAGACACATGACCAACTTGGACGCGTCAAGTATGGCGATCAGCATCTCGCCGCTGTGCCGGAGGCTTTTCTCACTCGCCAGAAAGGCCCGGGCGTACGCCAACACGGCCGGCTCGACGGAATTCACGACGATCCGTGCGGCGCCGCACATGTGCAGGACACCCTCCATCTCGTCCGCATCCGCCGTGACAACCAACAACCGCTTCTGTGCGGCCGAACCCGTTGCGATCCCGCAGAAATCCGTCCGTCTGCGTTTTCCGGACAACGCCACGTATTGATTCAGCTCCGCGTCGACGAATTCGCGGATATTCGCCGGCATTTGCCGCGGGAGGTCGAGCAATCGCATGATCGTGAAATCGCTCGATACGGCCACGACAGCGCGGGTGCCGTGTGCTGCGACTCGCCTGCCCAGCTTCCTGAATTCTCGCGACATCCTGCCCCGCGCAATCCGCTGGGGGGACTCACCCGCCGGAAAGTCTTCGTTCGCCGACGCAACGACCTTGAAACCGCAGGACGTTCTTTCCACCAGCGCGGCGCTGATGTGGCGAGCGCCGATGTCGATGCCCAAAGCTGTCTTCGTGTGAGATTTCATGGATTGACCCGCAATTCATCGATCCTGACAACATACGGCGGCCCGTCGGCAGCGATCGTCACATCCGCTTCCAACCGGGCCACAAAACCGTCGGAGGTCCTCCCCATCGAGGTGATCGTGGCGCCATCGATGGACACGCTGTACGATCCACGATCGAAGGGCTTGTTGACAAACCCGTCTCGCCACTTGGCGTCGGTCCGCAACTGAGCCATCGCATCATTCAACCCGGCTTCCGCGACGGCCTTTGCCTGTGCGCCGTGAATATGGTTCTGCATGAGTTGAATCTCCTCGGCATTCACCTGCAGGTGGCCGATCACCGTGGCCGCCAGCAGCGCGACGATCGCCACCACGAGCAGCAGCACCGAACCTGATTCGTTACATCTTCTTCTCATACAGACCCAATCAGGGCACAACCGTCCCGCCGTCGGGCGGGGCAACGCGGAGATAACACGCTCCCTGGACGATCCTGTCACGGGCCAAAGCCCCGCCGCGGTGCAACCCGGCCTCCCAGGTTACAAGCCGAACGGCGTCCGGCGTCTGCACCGGGCGGCTCAGATCCCTTCCGTCGTAGCCGGCGAACCGTAGAAACTCCACAGGCCCGACAAGTTCGCTCAGATCGCCGGCCGGCCCCAATTCGACGTAACCGCCCGCTCCCAGTTCACAACGGTAGATCACACCATCGGCAGCCTCAAACTCGATGCAGCCGTCGCTGTTGACGCTCGAACTGATCGCCACGATTCGCCTGGCGCCGGCCAGGCAACGGCCCAGTTGTTCGTTCAGTACGCGGGCGTTCTGGACCATCTCCAGGTTGGCCCACTGCGTATCCGCGCTGTTCCGTATCCCAGCAAACAGCGGCATGATCGCGGCAAACACGGTTGCCATGATCGCCACGGCAATCGTCAACTCCACGATCGTGGTTCCATGCCGGCCCGTTGTCCTATCTCTGGCCCAGACCATTTCCTTGCGCACTCCATGACCACACATACAGACCCTTTCGGCATAAACGAAAGCGTGCATTACGGCTCGTATCGCGGGATATTCCGACCCGACAGATGCTGGGAAAGCAGCCGCCGGCGAATCCCTCCGTAAGTCCACAATACCCTTTTATAAGACCTTCGTTCCTCCCGACTCCAGGATCTGAGAACCTACGGCTGGGATGCCCCATAACCCTCGACCGCAGACCTTGACGAGGCTGATGCAGGCTCATTGCGGTCCCGGCCATCGTCGCGCGAGCGACGTGGTCAGGTTCACTTCGACCTCTTCCGTCGCCAGCGATCCGTCCCCGTTGCGGTCGAGCCCCACCGCCACGCACACAATCCGAAGCGTCGGGTGGCCATCGTCGGCCACCGTGCACAGGAAGCCACCTTGCAGTTCCCGGGAAATCGCCCGAAAGGACTCGTCGTAGTGGTAAATCGATCGGGCTCGAATCCGCTCCAGTTCTTGTTGGGCCAGGAGCAGACTCCAACTTCTGCGTTCGATGACGCGGTCCATGCCGTGTGTGACAGTCAAGGCCCTCAGGAGCGGAATAATGCAAATCAACAATAGGGTCGACGCAACGACCACTTCCGTCAGGGTGACTCCGGAGCGGCGAGAGTGAGAACGCACTGTCAGCCGTTGTGACGAATCCATTTCACCGCTCCCGTCGCAGGCTCGACCTGGATGAAGTAGACCCGGCGTTGTGCAGCGACGCGTAGTTCCGTGTCGCTGCCCCCGAGCAGGTTGCCGAGGGGGCCGAACGCAAATCGTTGTCCTCCGCCGCACGCCACATCGTCGGGAATCTCGTGGTCGACGATCACGGTGGAGTCGCGTAGACTGAGGATCTGATAGCCAATGTAGGGTGTTCCGCCATTCATGACCAGCGCGTATCCGGCAGGATTCTCGGCGGCGTGCAGAATGGCCTGGGCTCGGGCACGCCGAAGAGCCGTCACGATCTGCTGGACGACAGCGTCGGCTCGCACGCCGTTCGCCGCGGCGAAATTGAGCCGGGGAACCGCCACGCAGGCCAGGATCGAGAGGATCAACACGACGGTGACAAGCTCCACAAGCGTATGTCCCTTCCAAGGCCGTCCTCGCCGCGGGCAAACGTCGTGTCCGATGAATTCCATACCGCGGTCCCTGGATAAGATGACGGATGGCCGCGCGGGGCAGCCATCCGTTTACAGTCCCTGTGGAATCTCGGGATGCGCGTCAAGACGCACGCCCGAAGCAATCAATGGGTATGGGACGATACGCGATGCGTCGTCGTGTTGTACTGATATGGGGTCCCAAACGGGCACTCCGGGACTCCGTCCGGGAAATAGTTTGGGTCCGTCGCAACCACGTTCAGGCGGCCAGGCCACTTCTGCTCGTTCGCGTAGTACAATTCGATCTGGGAGTTGAGCAGGTCCACATTCGTCTCGCACGCCCGAATCTTGGCATTGGTCGCGCCGCTGATCATTCGCGGCACGGCAATGGCGGCCAACGCCCCCAGGATCATCACCACAACCAGCAGCTCCACCAGAGTAAATGCCCTTTTGCCGTACATTATGTTCTCCTTACTGTTTCGTTCACCATAAGAGACCACGCGTCCTATCGACAGTCCAGCCTGAGGACTTTATCGCCTGCGCAGCGATATCACTTCAGACAGGCCATGTAGTCGAACATGGGCAGGTACACGCCCATCAGAATCAGACCGATAACCAGCCCCATGAGAATGGTCAGCGCCGGCTCCAGTTTCACCAGGAGAGACGCCGCCAGGCGATCGATGTCCTTGTCCAACAGGTCCGCGGCTTTGGCGAGCATATCCGGGAGAATTCCCGCCTCCTCGCCGGAGGCCACAAGCTGGACCACCATCGGGGGAAAGATCGAATGGCTCTGGAGCGACCTGGCAATCGGGCGTCCTGTCCGAACCGCCTGCTGCAAGTCGGCCGCAACACGCGAAATCTCCTCGTTGCGGGCCACCTTGCCCGCGGCGTCCAGAGCGTCAACGATCGGGACCCCCACCGAGATCAACATGCCGAACGTCCGGACGAACTGCGACACGAGAGTCAACCGGTACAACGGGCCGATCACGAGCATTCGTGTCTTCATGCGGTCCCAGCGGACGCGCACCCGATGGTCTTTCAGCAGCCGTCGCACGGCAATCGCGGCGCCTGCCAGCACGGGCACCAGCAACCACCACTTCGTCCTCACGAACGTGCTGAGGACGACGAGCGTCTGCGTCGGGCCGGGCAACTCGACGTGCAGTCGCCTGTACAATTGCGAGAACATCGGCACAACAAAGACCAGCAGCGAGATCACCACGACAGAGCAAACCACGCCGACGACCATCGGGTAGACGAACGCGGCCCGGGTCTTCTCCCGAAGCTCCAGCCGCTTCTCAAGGTACCGAGCGCTCGCTTCGAGCGACTCCGCCAGCTTGCCCGACGATTCACCGGCGTCGATCATTCCGAGGAAGAAGTCGGGAAAGACGCCGCGATGCCCGTCGAAAGCCGCTTTCAGGCTGGAGCCGGATTCCACACGCCGGCGGACGTTCCCAAGGACGGCCCGAAACGCATCGTTTTCTGTCTGTTCTTCGAGAATGGCCAGGCTATTCGTGATGGACAAGCCCGCCGCGTACATGCCACCGAACTTATAGGCGAAGGAGGCCACCTCACCAGGCCGAATGCGGCCGTGAACCCCACGGGATTCACGCAGCCGCCGAGCGCGAATGAGGGCGTACCCAAGCTTCGTCAGTTCCCATCGCAACGCCCGGACGCTCTCAACATTCGTGTAGACGCTGCTGATCTCGTTGCCGGTCGTGTCTCGTGCTGTGTATTCGTAGGCAGCCATCAGTCGTTCTTGAGATCCACCACACGCATCAGTTCATCGACCGTAGTCACGCCGCGAACCAC
>CAZDTD010000026.1:0-30590 GCA_964507995.1 uncultured Pirellulales bacterium
TACCGCCTACTTCGATTCCGCTGAAAAACCCCTCGGGGAATTCCGGGGACGCCTTCGGGGAATTCCGGGGAATTCCGGGGACGCCTTACTTATTTCCCAGCGAATAGAATATGATGTCCCCAGCGAAGCTCGCAATGATGGGTCATTCCGCCAGCGTCAGCGAAAGATTCGCTGCCTCTTTGTAGGAGATCAGTTGCCTGTCCTCGGTGTTCAGCCATGCAGATTCCCGGTGCGAACGATCCGAAATAGTTGCGGCGTTCAACCGGCCGAGTGTCTTGGTAACGTGCTCCAGGACCTTCTGCTCGTGTGGGGTCAACTCGATCCCCAAGGTGGCGGCGTTCGGCCCTGTCTGGTAGTAATAGCCGGTGTAGCCTTTCGGGTAATCCCTCTCCCGCCGAATCAAAATCTCTTCCGCCTCCATCCGGCTGAGCAGCCCGTCATAGTCGGCCAAGACCGGGCCGTAGTCGAGCCTGCGATAGGCGGCACCAGTCATCGACACTGTCGTGGTCTTGAAGTTCAGGAAGTCCGCGTAGAACAGCAGTTTGTTGATGACGGTCGTGCTGATCTCTCCCAGCATCTGACACAGGCGCACAATCACAAACGCCAAGCGGTCATAGTCCAGGCGTCGAAAACCTGTGCGTTCTGAAACCTCGACAGGCATGCAGATCCCATTCGCCTCGCTCAGTGCCTGCAGAAAAGCCGAGTTCGGGGTTTCCTGTCCGGCTAATGCATCCTCGGTGCGTTTCCTCTGCCACTCTGACAACAGATCTCCACGTCGCTGGAGCAAGTCCTGAAAGAACTGACGGTCTCTGCACGCGCGTATCGCATTGTCGTGACTCTGCTCCTGGAGGGAGCCGTGCTCGTAGCGATTGACTGTCGCCTCGCTCATCCCCAAGAGCGCAGCAAACGACTTCTGGCTCAGGCGATACATCCGGCGAATCTCCTTGATCTGCTCGGGATGAAGGAGATTGTGTCGACGGCGATACTCGTCGTATGCTGCCGTGACGATCTGCTGATCCTGTTTGTCGTCGCCCAGGGCCTCGCCACACTCGATACAGACTTCGACCGACACAGGTACGGTAATATCTTGTCCTCGAACCTTGTAGGTCTCTTGCCAGGTATCGCGACGAGTCTCGCGAAGGTCTTCGCAGGTTGGGCAGAAACTACTCATCGTTCACCTCCTGAGCGGATAATCCAATCTGCGTTCTGCTGCGTGGAAGGACCACAGTAACGCCCAGTACACGTTCTGTTTGCCCGGCTGCAGGGCCACCCTCACCTTGATGTAGACCTCCACATCATCGCACTGTCTGCCGAATATCCCTACGACACAATCCTATCATATGATCGTATTTTTTGCAACCTGTTTTCGTGAATTCAACGGAATCGATCTCCCACAGAGCCACAAAGCCACAGAAGGGAAAGGGTGTGTTGCTGTCGGAATTTCTTCGTGGCTTTGTGCCTTCGTGTGAGGCCGGTTGCGCCTTCTTGTTCGCGTGTCTCCCGGTTGAAGAGGGTTCCCGCGCGGAGGCGCAGAGACGCTGAGTTCGAGAGGGTGTCGGTCTTGTCTGCCTGCCAATCGCCTGCGTCTCAGCGTCCCTGCGTGCGCTCGTATTCCATCGTCCCTCCGCGTCTCCTGCGCGGTCTGGGGTCTGGCTTTCGCTTCGTTGCCCTCTTCCTTGTGTCCTTTCACCTCTCCTGCTCTGCGGCCTCTGTGCCTCCGTGGTGAGATTCCTGCGGATTGCATCGGCGGTGTTGAGATGGGGTGTTGGCCGGGGTATCATGGGGGCCGTGACTGGTTTGAACACCGGCATCTTGAGAAGGAGAATCGCTGCGTATGAAACCGATGAACCGAGACATCCGCAAGTGTGTTGTGTCGTTGGCGATGGGTCTTGTTTGGCTGTGCGGCGCCGCGGCGTCCGCCGACGAGGGCCAGGCTCCTCCGGTCGTCAAGGAGATCAACATCGTGCACTTCTCCCATACGGATGTGGGCTTCACCGACAGTCCATCTGTCTGCCGGGAGTTGTACCGCCGGTATCTGGATATCGCGGTGGATACGATCCTCGATTCGATGGATGGACCTGAGGACAAGCGATTCTTCTGGACCGCGGAAGCGACCATGCCGGTGAACGACTGGTGGCAGGCGGCGACCCCCTCCCGGCGGGAACAGTTCCTCCAGGCGGTCCGCGCCGGCCAATTGGAGATCAGTGCGATGGCCTGCAACAACACGCCCTTCCTGAACGCGGCCCAGTGGCGGACGATGCTCCACTGGCTGCCGGAAGAGCTGTGGCAGCAGGTCGATCCCAAGGTCGCCATCCAAAACGACGTCAACGGGATGCCCCGCGCCGGCGCGTTGGCCCTCCTGGATCGCGGCGTGCGATACCTCTTCACCGGCATCAACGAGGACAGCGGCGGCGTGCCCTTCCCCCGGCCTGCCGCCTTCTGGTGGAAGATGCCCGACGGCCGTCGGATATTCGTCTGGCTCAATATCGGCTACGGCTCGGGCTTCGACTTCTTTGAGCCGGCCGAATGGCGACGAGGCCCGGTACCGCTGGCGGCGGATGCGAGGTACCGTCCGCCCCGCGCGGGGGACATCCTCAGCAGCGAGGAAGAATCGGTCCGGCGGGCACATCGCCAGTGCGTCGAGCGAATCCGCAACCTGGAGAAATCGGGCTATCGATACGACGTGCTGACGATCTCGATCACGAGCCAGTGGCGTTTCGACAACGACCCGCCGTTTGCGCCGCTGGCGGATTTCGTCGCGACCTGGAACCGGCTGGGGTTCGAACCTCGCCTCAGGCTGACCACGGCGGTCGATGCGATGCAGCGGATGGAAAAGGCCATGGGCGGAACGGCGCCTGAATACGCAGGCGAATGGACCGATTGGTGGGCGAACGGCACCGGCTCGGCGCCGCGCGAGGTGGCGGCCAGCCGGGTTGCGAAGCGATATCTCGCCGCGGTGCAGTCGCCGGTGTGGGGACCGCTTGATGAGAACACCCGCCGGACGATGGACGATCTGTACCGTGACCTGTGCCTGTTCGACGAGCACACGTGGGGTTCGAGTCTGAGCGTGGCGAAGCCCTACAGTCTCGACACGCAAGGCCAATTCACCGAAAAGAGCATTCTCGCCTATCGCCCGATGGCGCGGGCCGAGTGGCTGCTGTCGCAGCGGGCCCGCACGAAGCTGGTCCGCGAGGGGGAGGGCCTATTCCTCGTCAACCCCGCGACGGCGCCGTTCAGCGGGTGGGTGCGAATGATCGCGACGTGCCTGCGTGACGATTACCAGACGGTCGAGAATCCGCAGACCGGCGAGCAGATGAAACTCTACTTCGAGCCGGGAGTGCAGCCGTGGGGTCGGCCCCGCACGCCGGAAGACCTCACTCGCGAGGACATCTCCGCGACGTTCGCCGACAACGTGCCGAACAAAGTGGCGAAGTTCTGGGTGGAAAAGCTCGACGCCAACGCCATCCAGCGTTTGCGACTGAGCACAAAGAGCATCGAATCGGATACCGTCGCCGGCAGCGTCGCGCCGCAGGTCAAGGCGGATGCATTGGGCTGGCCGGTGTCGGCGGTCTGGCCCGGCATGAAGCAGCCGTTGTTCCTGGAGGGATCGGGCGATTTTCTCGCGGTGAAGGTGAACGGCTTCGCGCCGCGTCACGTGCTGGCCGACATTCGAGGCCGTCGCGGCGAGGCGCGAGAGCGGATGCGCCGCGAGTCGCTCGAAGACGTCGCCGCGACGCCTGAGGGCAGGGCGAGCGTGCAGGAAACGCCCCATACCCTTGTGTACACACAGGCGTTGCAGCACCCGCGCCTGCAGTGGGGCACCCGCATCGTCGAGATCTGGAAGCGCCAGCCGCGGGCCCGATTCACGCTGCGGATCAATCGGCTCTCGTCGGCCGCCCCGGAGATTTTCTACATCGCGTTCCCGTTGCCGGTGGGGGAGGCTCTGCCGCGACTGAGCAGCGGCGGCGAGCCGTTCACGCCGTTTACCGACCAACTCTCCGGCACGTGCCGGGACTATTTCGCCTTCGACGGCTGGGCCGACTACATGACGCCCGACGGCCGGTGGCTGTGGGTCAGTCGCGATGCGCCTCTGATGGCGTTCGGTTCCTCTCCCACGCTGGCGTTGCTCCAGGCGGCCCCGAAGGACTCGCGCCGCCTGTTGGCCATGGTCTTCAACAACTTCTGGTACACGAACTTCGTCGCAGACGAGCGCGGGATCATGGAGTTCCAGTTTGACCTCGTTTGGCAGCCCGACTCCGAGTGCTCCGCGCAAGATCTTGCCGATGCCCTCGTGACAGAGCCCGTAATGCTCCTCAACCCGGCTGCGCCGGAGGATGATCGCGTTATCCGGAACCTCTATCAGCCGTGAGCTGCGGGTCGGAGAATCCCGCTGGTTACTGAGCCTCGAAGCGACGGCTTGTCGCGTAGACGTGGACGCCGAGGTGGCGGATGCCGTCGCGGAAACCCCCGTTGCGGACGACCTGCGTTTCGTCCGAGTACAGGCGATAGAGCATCTTGCCCTCAATCTCCTTCGGCAGGTTCGACACGGAGAAGGAGATGCCCTGGCCGTACTCGTTGACCGCGATCAGAACCCAGTCGTCGCCGGCTTTGCGGAGCATGAGCGTGGGGCCTGCATCGTCCACAGAGCCATAGGTTTCATCCGCCCGGGAGACGGGCTCGGCGGCCGCGCGATTTCCCACGATACCCGGTTCCAGGGCTCGAAGTTCTTTGGCCACCTTCATGATGTCACGCCATAGGGGACAATCGTCTTCAATGGAGGCGGTCCCCCAGTACAGGATGGCGTTGGCCCCGTGAACGATAGCGTCGTAGGCCATGAACCTCGTTTCCGCGAAGTGCGGTCGGCGACCCTTGACTGGGTCCGCGTCGTCTTTGGGACCCTCGCTGAGATCGCGCCAGCCGAAGCCCTGGAGGACCATCCAGACGCTCTTGCCCGGCGCCGCGTCTCGCATGCGGTCCGTATACGCGCCGACCGAGGTCAGCAGCGTGTCCTTCAGATCGCTGTGCCCGATCGCGTAGTTGGGCGGGGCGGGATAGATGTCGCAGCCAGCGGCATCGACCATTTCGTTGTACTTCAGCAGACTGCGCGTCGAGTTGCGCGGCGCATGGTTCTGCCAGAGCGGATGCGCGGGATCGAGCCTTTGCACCAGCTCGCAGCCGCGAGCGGAGGCCTCGATCAGTGCGGCGGACTCCGCGGGACACTGGGACATCTTCCACGCCGGATGCGGGTTGTCCACCTTGAGTTCCGCCCACAGGATGTCGTAGATTTCTTCCGCCTGTTTCCAGAGCCCGCGGTCGTCACAGTCGTCGGCTCGACTCAGCAACGAGTTCCATTTCGTGATCGTGGTCTCCGCGGTACTGGCCCGGATTGCGTCGATCTGCTTGCGAAGCTCTCTCTGCTGTCCGCCGGAGACCCATGCGGTTTTTCCCCACCAGATATTCCAGAGCGCCTCGTCGGGCAGTTCCCAGACCAGCAGCGCCGGATGCCCTTTGAACTTCTCGATGACGCCCGCCAGTCCCCGTTTGGCTTGGGCGTCCCCTTCGTTGAGCTGAATCGCAGAGCCGAGGCAGATCCAGGCATGAAGCCCAAACCGATGGACCCGGTCCATCGCGCCGGCTTCCTGCGGCACGCGAACGAGATTGAACCCGTTCTCCGCGATCTCCTTGAGCTTCGCATCGTCTTTGGGCAGTTCGTATAGACCGATGACCAGTCTTGGGACACCGTCGATCTGCACGAATCCCCGCCCGTCAAGATGGGCGGTGGTTTGTCGGGGGTTGTTCTGAGCGAGGGACTGCCGTGTGGAGAAACCGGCCAGGGACAGGATCACCCACAGGGACAAGGCCATATTGTACCGCGTTCGATGCATGCCGAGACCTTTCCACTAACTGAAACAAGCGTAGATATACACCGTGTTCGTTTCGTCGTCCACGAGGACCTCGCCCGGGAGCTGGTATCTTGGGGGCTGCAGAGGGTATCTTCGGGCCGGGCCGAGGATTACCTGCTTGAACCATGCAGGCGCGGTGCGCCTGGGAATGAAGTACTCATGTTGTCCGTCCTGCGGAAAGCTCACATTTCCCTGGCTGTCTTCGGGATACTCCAGTCTCTTCCTTGTTTCTGAGAACCGCTCAGGCTGCTGTCCCCACAGTGCCGATGAATTGGCGAGGAACCGCTCGATGTCGTTCGGGTCGGCGGTGAATCGCACGAAGTCCTCTCCCGAGAAGGGAGACGACCAGGAGTAGAATCGCACGCCGGTGGCAGACTCCGGCAGAGGAGCCAACTGGGCATAGGCCAGGAATCCCTGCATGCGCAAACTGGGTCGTGATGTGTAGAACACCAGTCCTCCGAGCACGACACCGGGCAAGAGGAAGAGAGTCGCCCAGATCGACGTTGCTTTCACTCTTTCCTTGAGTTTAGAGTACACAATGAGATGGTAGCCCAGGGACGCCCACAAAAGGAGGCCGCATGTGACAAGTCGTCCCATATCCGTCGTCATCTCCGGCAGTGACCCCGCGCCGGCCATCGCCCGCAAGATGTTGGGACCCACCACACACAGGAGAAACAGCAGGAGAGAATTCAGAACGTGGAACGCCCATGGGAATCGAGTGTGCTTCGACTCATCGCCTGTCCGAGCCCCAGGCTGGAAACGATGTCCGCAATCTTGACACCGATTCCTGCCGACGATGGCGATACAGGTCGTGAGAGGAAGCAGCAGGAACGCCACGACGACGGCAATCACCATCGCGCACAGCACCGGCGTCAACACCAAGGTGATGATGCACGCAAGACCGTTGATCGCAAGCGGCCTGTTCCGAGATCGCACCCGCGTGCTGCCACAACGAGGGCATGATGCCATGCCCGAAGGCGTCACGATCACTGGGTTCACAGGTTGGTTCGCGCTCGTTGGTTCCGGCCTGCCATCGGGGCAATCGTTCTCTTCTCTCTCCATCTGCGTTTTCGCCTCATGCTACGCGCCCGGGCGGGATCGCCGCTGCATCCATCTCACTTTCATCTCGTGGGAACGATCCGAATCGGATCCTATCCTATCCGCAAGGAGGCGATTCCGTCAAGGAGGAAGGAACGGAGCAGGCCGCGATAGTCTGCATGACTGCACTGTTCGGGCCACCAGCGAAAAAGGGGACCGTAACTTTCTCTGTGCTGCGCCAAGCCATGTCGCACCAACTCTTGCGTTTCCGAGGGATCCATGGTGCGTACTACACACTCGACTATGTCGCGGATCTTGATTGGGTGGGCCGACTCGGGAGGTTGTTCTTCGTAGGTCATGCGTCCTCGCACGACTTTTTTTGACGAGCGGGGACGCTCGCCCTACGAGGAGGCGGACCTCGCCGAAGGGTCCAGTCAGATTCATTAGTACGCTGAAACCGGATGAGCCGGAATTCCCGTACAAACGAGACCACCGGTGCCCCACAGTAGAATCTTCCGACATCATCGCGCAGGATCACTTGTGGGGCGACAAAAGCGTCCGGTAAAATAGCAGTTCCTGCACCTCTTGTCCGTGTTCGCCATTGCCCCCATTGTCACTTCTCGGAAGGCAGGGGTTTTTCTCAGTATCATTGCGAAGGGGATTCTGTATAATCTCCCGGCCGGTCGTGGGCGGTTTTTGTGCCGATAAGCGAGGTGCTTTTTCTACCTTGCTGGTCTTTTTATAGGGCCGTCCCATAAAAGGGTAAAGTTTTCCGGACGGGTGTGCCGAAAAAGTCCAATGTACGCACTAATGCGGACTGCCAGTGCTGAGAAGCAGGATTTTCAGTCCGGCGGGGCCTTGCGGCGCGATGGATCGTGCTGCGAACCCCGCGTCAAACACGTCCGGCCCAGGAACCGGCGCAAAGGAATGGCTCGTTTGCGGAGACAAACATGAGAACAGTGGCAATCGTCAACCAAAAGGGGGGATGTGGGAAAACCACCGTTTCGATCAACCTCGCCAGTGCGCTGGCCGAGTTGGGCAAGAAGGTGCTGCTCGTGGATATGGATCCGCAGTCGCACTGCGCCGTCGGGTTGGCTGTGCCGGAAGAGCAGATCGAGCAGAGCATCTACGATGTTCTCATCAGCCGCAGCCGCAACGAGCCGATCCGCCTGACCGAGATCCTCTGGCAGATCGGCGAGAACCTGGAGCTGGCCCCGGCCAGCATCGACCTGTCGGCGTTCGAGCAGCAGATGGCCGGAATCGCCGACCGCGAGACCTGCCTCAAAACCGTCCTGGACGAGGTTCAGAACGAGTATGACTTCGCCGTGGTGGATTGCCCGCCGGCGGTGAGCCTGCTGACGTTCAACGCGCTGCGTGCGGCAACCGACGTCCTGGTGCCGGTCGAGACGGGCTACTTCGCCCTGCACGGCCTGAGCAAGCAACTGGAGACCCTGGGCATCCTGTGCAAGCGATGCCAGCAGCATGTCTCCGTTCGCGTTCTGGCGAGCATGTACGACATTCGCACGAAGATGGCCCGCGAGATCCTCGCGGAGCTTCGGGCCCACTTCGGCGACCGCATGTTCAAGACCGTGGTCAACTTCAATACGCGAATCAAAGAAGCGTCGAGCTTCGGGCAGCCCATCAATGAGTATGATCCCGCCAGCAAGGGCCAGCAGGATTTCCGTCAGTTGGCGCAGGAAGTGGTTGGGAGCGAGGAACGGCCGCAGGTCAAGAGCAAGCGGCTGGTGGACTCCCTGGCCGATCAGCTCGAAGCGATCGGGACCAGCGCCAACGAGCTTCTGAAATCGGCCAAGCCGTCCGTTCTGGCGACTCCGAAGGCGGCGCCCGAGCCCGAGCCGGCCACGCAGGTGGTTGTGTCATGCGAGCCGATCATGCCGGCCGAGCCCGCTCCCATGACGGTGGGCACGGTGCCCGAACCTCGCGCCGAAGCGGCCGAGCAAATCGACGCCAAACTCGCGAACTACTACGGCGTCAGCCAGATCCAGGATGCCGTGGTCTTCGTGACACTGTACCCCCGTGCCCAGAACGTGCAGATCGCCGGCGACTTCAATAACTGGCAACCGGCCGGCACGCCCATGCAGCGGGTCGGCGACAGCGGCGTCTGGCAGGCGAAGTTGAAACTCCCCAATGGCGTATACCGTTACCGCCTGGTCGTGGATGGCCAGTGGCAGCAGGACCCGTACAATGAGCGGTCCGAGATGAACCCGTACGGCGACTACAACTCGGTGCTCGAAGTGAAGTAGCTGCTCGTCGGATGCCGTCGGAAGAGGCTCCGTCGCAGGAACGAAACGATCCCCAGGCGATCGCGCGAATTCGGCGCGATCGCTTGTTTCGCATGTCCGCCGTCCGTGAAGATGGGCGGTTTGGATAGTGTGGGCAGTTTGTCGTTTACGGATTTGTCGATGGTTGTGATATTTCTGGTCCAAAATGGGTTGCAGGAGGCGGGATTCGCTTGACATAGCCGTCCGATAATCGTATAGGGTGATGTAGGAACCTGGGTTGGCCACTGTGAACAGAATGCGATGCGGGGTGGCAACCTGGTCAGGCAAGGATGCTATGTGCGTGATAGTGACGCAGCATATCGCTTCCGCTTCGCAACAGGGGGCGGGTGGTTTACCGGCCGGACGGGCCGGGGGGGTGGGGTGTTTCCTCAAGTCGTCCCTCGCTCGTACAGGCCCCTCGCGCTTTTGCGATCCGGTTCGGGCGCTCGGACGTCGCATCATCTCTTCGCATCCTCCACGCACCAGGGTTGCACCTGAATCGGGCGTTCCACTCTGGCTCAGGACGTCGCACGCATCAGGAGGAGGGCCGCTCCGTCGGTCCCACCGTTGGCATCCGGCTCAGGAATGAACGGGGACTCTGCTCTCGGCGCTCACGCCCGGATGGCGTGACGGAGGAGGGGCCCGAAAGAAAACGGAGTTTCAGAAGGAGAAAGAGATGAAAAAGGTATGGATAGCACTGGTTCCCATGTTGGCGCTGACCACGGCGCTGCGGGGGCAAACCGTCGACGTGGCCAATCAAATCAACACCAGTCAGAATCAGGACACCTCGGCGACATCGATCGCCGAGGGGGGATCGAGCTGGAATGACAACGCGTCCACCTCGAGCTCGCAAGTCAACATCAGCAGCTCGTCGGACTACGAACAGCGAACGTCTCCAGTGACGTCGTTTCCGCCGTACCTGCCCTATTGGAACCACGGCGGATGGGGAACGATCAAGGCGTACTTCCCGAACAGCCCGAGCGCGAACGACACGGTCTATGAGACCTCGTTCGATCCGGACAATCCCGAGGACATGCGTGAGCTTCGCGGCGTCCTCAAGTCACTGCCCCACAAGGGCATGTTAGAGGCCGCCGGCGGCATGCTCAACACATTGGCGGTCGCTCTGTTCGACGCGCCGGACAACTATCACCACGGCCGCGGACTGGAGATTGCCAACTCGATCACGCGGGATCGCCGGCCCGAGGGCAAGCCGCTGCTGGTCTTCATCGACTCCAACGTGGACATCGCCCTGCTGAAAGAAGAGGGCTACGCCTACGTGGGCAAGGTGGGCGTCGAAGGGGACGTGGAGCGCAACTGGGACCACGCCTATAAGGCCGCGGTCGCCGAGGCGCTGCTGTGGGACACCGACATTCTGCTGGTTTCCGGCGGGATGAAGGGCGTCACCGTCGGCGAGAATTCCACGTTTCCCTCGGCTGCGGCGGGTTACAGCCAGGTGAACTACTCCCTTTCGCTGATCGGGGCCAAGGCCACCGGCATCACGGAAGGCAAGGGCAAGGCCGTCCTCAGCGCGGACGCCTACCGCTTCTGCCCCGGCAAGATGGAACGCAGGCAAATCCCGGAATCGCTCTATGAACGCATCCGGGTCAGGCCACAACAGGTCGGGATGACCTCGGCGGCCCCTGCGCCGGTGTCTGTCTCGTGCGAGGTATCGGCGCCCGTGCCGATCGTCGTCGAGCGGTCGGATCGCGAGGTCGAATCCGCGATTTTACCCGGCGCTGCGGAAACGCCGGTGACGCCTCAGTCGAAGCCCCAGGGCGCGGCGCAGAACGGGCAGGTATTGCCTCCGCTTAAGCCGCAGGGGTCCGACCAGTCTCCGCAGTCGTCGCCGGTCGCTGCGCCTCGGCCGCAGGGCCAGGCGGAACCCGTGACCGTTTGCCAGGACAACCCGGAACCGGCGGCCGCAGTCAGTCACGACGCGCCCCAGCTTGCGGCGGCGACGCCTCGATCCGGAGTCAAGAAGCCGGGAATCAAGATCAGTCGCGAGTTGTTCGCCAAAGCCGGTCTGCGGGATGCGGATGATGTGATGTGTATGACCCTGCGATAGGCATCGCAGGCGGTGGTGTCTGTCACGAGGGAAACGCGTCTCTCGTGCGGGGAGAAAGGGGGTGTTACGCCGTCAACCGGGAGAAGTAGTGGGGGTGGAGGGCTCATGGCCTGTCCGCGATGCGGCGTCCTCCATCGCAACGAGAGATAATTGGAAACAGGGAGACACATATGCACAAACAATGGATATCTGTAGTGGTGATCGTATTGACTTTGACCTGCGGCGCGTGGGCGTTCGTGGGCCAGGAACAGAGTTTCAACATCGGCGCCGCCAACGCCATCACCTGGTCCGGCGGCGTGGGCATGGTCGATGGCGGCCATCGGGCGACGGTCTGCCAGGTGCAGAACGCCGGCGGCGGCTGGAATATGCCCTCCGGATTCCAGAAGGAAGGCGGCATCTTCAATCAAACCGCCAGCGCCGGCGGCGGGGGACCGGCCTCCGTCGGGCAGACCGCCAATGTCTTCGGCGGCCAGCAGCAGGGGACCGGGATGTGGGGACAGCCGAGCACGTCGCAGGGCCAGCAGTTGGGCGTTGAGTTCACGACGTCTGTGAAAAAGCCCTGGGGCGCCGGCGCGACCAACGCGTCACAGGGTTTCTTCGGCGGCCAGACACAGAGCCTGACATCGCCGGGCGCGACGGGCACGCAGTCGCAGTTCGTCGGCGTCCGGGAATACGCGAACGTCGTCGGTGCGGCCACCGCGGACCCGACGGTGGACAATTCGATCACGGTCGGTCTGACTCAGAATCAACAGGCATTTGCCCCGATGATGCCGTGCTGCAAGCCGTAGAGCGTTGTCCCTTTGGGGACGCACGCTGAACAAGAGAATCGCCCCGGGCGACGGGAACGCCCTCTGGCTCGAACGGGTTCCGGCATACGCCGCGGCCCATCCGGTCAGGGGGCCGTTCTGTTTGAGGAATCCTCACATCGTAGTTTTCTCTTGACATTTCCGATTCGTATCTGATATTATTTGGGAGAAGGTGGAAAGACAGCGGATCTTCATCGGGATTCTGTCGTCTGGAGGAGGATTGAGGGTGAGAAAGTGCATCTGTCTGCACGTCGTCGCCGGGCTGGCCCTGACGATTCTGTCCGGTCCGGTCCTGGGTGGAAGCACCAACACGATCTATGTCTATGGAGGCAGCTTCAGTCAGAACATCCCCGCCGATGCGGATGCCACCAGGGGATGGATGGAGGACGCCGTTCTGACGGTGCCGGATCATCTCATCCTGTGCGACGTGGATGTCTTTCTGAGCATTCGGCATACCGCGGCGTTCGACTTGCAGTTGTTTCTCGTGGGTCCCTCCGGCGATGCGGTGACGCTCAACACGAGCGATCCCTTCGATGGATATTACGAAGGCGCCGATTACATCGCCACCACGTTCGACGACGAGGCTGACGCGGGAATTGCGGATGCGAGACCGCCGTTCGAGGGGAGCTTCCAGCCCCGTGACTCGCTGACGATCTTCGACGGTCAGGACGCGTACGGGCCGTGGCGACTCGTCGTCTACGACGCGTATTACCTGGACACCGGCCATCTGGACTCGTTCGTCCTGCGTGTTGCCGTATCGGTCCCGGACGATCCGATTTCCATTCCCGCGCCGCCCGCGGTCGGACTGGCGTTCCTGGGCCTGGCGATGGTCTCTCGCTTGAGGGCCAAGGCGGTTCGGCCGGTCCTCAGGACAGGCCGGCATCCTTCTCGCGGACTTTCTGCTCCTGCTTCTTCTTGAATTCGTGCAGCTTCTCGCGGAGTCCGACGTCCGACAAGGCCAGGATCTGCACGGCCAGGATCGCGGCGTTCTTGGCGCCGGCCTTGCCGATCGCGACGGTGGCGACCGGCACCCCCGGCGGCATCTGGACCGTGCTGAGCAGGGAATCGAGTCCCGCCGGACCGCCCTCGGCCGCCAGCGGCACACCGATCACAGGCAGCGTGCTCCAGGCAGCCATCGCGCCGGCCAGATGGGCGGCCATGCCTGCCGCCGCAATGATTACCTTGATCCCGCGGGCCTCGGCGTTCTGGGCGAACTCGGCGGCCGCCTGCGGCGTTCGGTGCGCCGAAAGGATTCTCACGGTCGTCTCCACGCCGAACTCCCCAAGCTGATCCACACAGCCCTGCATGACGCCCAGATCGCTGTCTGAGCCCATGACTACTGCGACCGACGCATTTTTCTCCGATCCCATCGCGTTTCCCATTTACTATCTGCGATTGACGATTTACCATTACATGCTGATTCTTCGATCAGCAAAACGCCCATGCGATCATAAATGGCAAATCACGAATTGTAAATCCCAGGGGGTGTCCGCCATGCAGATTCGACAACCGGTTGTGGCAGGCCAATTCTACCCGGCGGATCGCCAGGAGTGCCTGGAACACATTCGCGAATGCCTTGCGTCGCACGCATTAAGCGAGCCGCTCCCCGATCCGCTCTTCGCGGGCCTCGTGCCCCACGCAGGCTGGACGTTCAGCGGTCCGCTGGCGGCGCTGGTCTTTGCGGCTGTGAAAAAACAGCGTTCGACCGTCCGCACCTTCGTCCTCTTCGGGGCTGCTCATGGGTACTGCGGGTCCGCGCCGGCGCTCGACGACAGTGACGCCTGGGAGACGCCCCTGGGCAGGGCGTCGCTCAACAATTCGCTCCGCGATTCGCTGATCGCGGCGGGAGTGGCGGTGAACGCGCCTTCCGCCCACCGTCGGGAACACAGCATCGAGGTGCAGGTCCCGTTCATCCAGCATCTGTTCCCGGAAGCGGCGATTGTTCCGATCATCGTGCCGCCGCACGAATCGGCCATTGCGCTGGGCGAAGCGGTCGCCCACCTGGCGACGGACCAGGCCGCTGGGATCGTCTGCATCGGCTCGACCGATCTGACGCACTACGGCCCGCGATATGGCTTTACGCCAATGGGGATCGGCGCCGAGGGACTGGGCTGGGCCAGCAACGTGAACGACAAGCAATTCATCGACCTGGCCGTGGCGCTCGAGCCACAACGCCTGCTCGCCAATGCGATCGAAAACGGCAACGCCTGCGGCCCGGGAGCCGCCGCCGCCACCGTCATGGTCGCCAGGAAACTCGGCGCCGCCAAGGGCGTGCTGCTGGCGCATACGAACAGCAACGAGGTCATGCTCCGCGAGATGGGTCGCGCCAGCCACGACAGCGTGGGCTACGCGGCCATCGTCTTCTGACACGGATTCGACCGGTCAGACGGAGTTGACCGTGACCAGTTTGCCGCGGGTGCGGAGCTTCCTGGCGAGGAGCGGCACAATGGCCTCGCGTTTGATGATTCCCTGCTGCCGGAACCCCATCGAGTCGTTGGCGGGGTTGGCGCCCCGGCCGAGGATGAAACTGACCCGGTCGGCCTGACCGAGCAGGTCCGCCAGCTCCGTCACCGGATTCGTCTCCTCGAACTCCTCCTCGGGCATGTCGAGGATGTTGCAGAGTTGATTGAGCGTGACCGCGCCCTCGGTGACCAGATCGACGCCCTCCAACGCGTACTTGGGCGGTGCGATGAGGCTCGTAGGCTTGCGGTCGATCGTCAGCTTGCGGCCGGCGACGCGGGCCACGATGGCCGCGGTGGTCGCGCCGCAGACGACTTTGGGGCCGTCCATGGCCAGGAACCGGTTGACCACATCGGCGTCGAGTCGTCTGTCGGCGGGCGGGCCGGTCAGGATGTGCAGCGTCCTGCCGAGCCGGCAGCGGGCGGAAACAACGGTCATGTCGTCCCGACCGACGTGGCCGTCGAGCCGAAAGGCCTCCCGCCGGATTGATTCCGGGATATCCGCGAGGCTGCGTCCGGATTCGAGCAGCCTGCTGGCGTGTGCGGCCGCCCCTTCGCTCGTCCAGCCCTCGACGGAGCCGTTGCCGATCCCGGCCTGCGTGATGCCGTCGCTGAAGAACAGCATTCCTTCGCCCGGTTCCAGGAAGCAGCTCGATTGCTGCGTCACGGCGTTGTCGATCACGAAGGGCCGCTGGGGCAGCACGTCCGCGTGGCCCCGGCTCACGAGGACCGGCGTCGGCGCATCGTACGTCAGCACGGTGACTTCCCCATCGTTGAGGATACGGGCCAGCGTCACCGCGGCGTAGGGTTTGGCCGGATCGCGCCATTTGTCCACCGTCGCGATCACGCTCGTGAACGTCTGACGCAGGGAAAATCCCTCGGCCAGGAGCTTCTGCATCCTCGCGACGTGCAGCGTCGCGGCGATGTACGCCTTGATGCCCGAGCCGATGCCGTCGCACAGGATGATGTCCGTGCCCACGTCGGTCCTCCGATGGGCGACGACGTCGCCGCACGGGCCGTCGGCGTGCTTGGGCGTCTGGCAGGTCGTTATGTCGATGTGTAGGTATCTTTGAGCCATGAGTCCTTCCGGTCGTCGCCGCCCGTCGGGTTCTCCTGGGCGAGCTTGACCAGGTTCTCCAGCAGTTTCTCGCCCTCGGCGGAACTCTCGCCGAGAAACTGAGCGATCTTGCCGGCGATGTCGATCTGGTGCGTGAGCAGATCGCGCGCCTGCTGCACCGTGCGGGCCCGCAGGACGTCGAGCTGTTTCTTGTTCATCAGGCTGCCGGTCAGATTCACGAACACGCCCACGTACTGCTTCTCGTCCCGCAGGGCGTACACGATCTGGTGGCAGACCAGGCTGTACTTGGCGTGCTCGACCGTCACCTCGATCAGTTCCGCCTTGCCCGCTGCGATCTGCTCGAACGGTTCGGGGTCAATCAGGTAGGAGACGGGCTTGCCGTACACCGCCTCCGAGCACATGAACAGCCGCTTGAACGACGGATTCACGTGCAGGATGTTCAGGTGTTCGTCGAGGAGGATGATCCCGTTCGGGCTGGTCTCGATGATGCGGTCCGTCCGCTGCTCGGCCAGCCGTCGCATATACGGCACGCACATCTCGGGCTCGGCCATCTTGTGAATTACCGCGATGGCCTGCTCCCGGCACGACGAGTATCCGCACGCGCCGCAGTTGAGCTGATCCTCGGGGTTCTCCTTGCCGGTTTGCGCGAAGACCTGGCGGATCTGCTCCTCGCTGACCGGGCCGTACGACAGCGGACGCCGCTGGAATGAGGCCGCCAGATCGGAGCAGGCGTTCGAGCCGGCGTCCTGCCGCTTCGTATTCAGGACGTACTGCAGCAGGGTCTTGCGCCTCTGGTAGACGGTCTCGTTGCTGGGCATGGCGGGCCCGTTGATGCAACCCTGGTCGCAGAAGAGCGGCTCGACCAGCAGCGGGCCGCGGTTATCCGTCAGGCTTTCGAGCGTGTCTTTGACTTCCTGGGTGCCAGTGACGCTGAGCACGTCGGCCGCCAGCAGGGACGTGCTCAAGGACGCTGTCTGGAGACTGCCACCGGCCAGCGGGAACGAACGTGCCCAGCCTTCTGGCACCATATCGAAATCACTTTCTTCCAGGATCGCCAGATCCACATGTTCCTGTTCGAACCATTCGAGCAGCTCGGTGAACGTCAGAGCGAAGTCCACAGCGCCGCCGCCCTTTTCGCGGACCTCCTGCTTCTTGGCGACGCAGGGCCCGATGAACACGATCCGCGTGGTGTCGCCGAGCCTGGCCTTGAGCATGCGGGCGTGCGCGACCATGGGCGAGCAGACCGGCACGAGGGCCCCGATGAGGTCCGGCCGATACCGCTCGACGTAGTTCACGACCGCCGGACAGGCGGTGGCGATGCAGAAGGAACTCTTGTGCTCGGCCGCATACTTCGCGGTCTGCTGGGCGACGGGGTACGCGCCGACCGCCGTCTCGGAGACGTGGGTGAATCCCAGCCGGCGCAGGGCCGATGGGATTCGCTTGATCTCCCACGGCTTGAAGATGGCCGCAAACGACGGGGCCAGGCTGACCGCCACCGGCTCGCCGGAGGCAACCAGCTCCCGCACGCTGTCCAGGTCCCGGCGGAAACTCTTGGCCCCCTGCGGGCACTCGCGAATGCACGTCCCGCACGAGATGCAGCGTTCCTCGTCGACGTAGGCCTGGCCATCCCGCAGGCCGATCGCGTTGACCGGGCACACGCGGATGCAGCGGTAGCAGTCCTTGCACCGGGCCTTGTTCGTGAAGACCACCTGGTTGTCACGCAGTTTCGGTTCCACGTCGATCGTACTCCTGATCAGGAAGTCCCAGGGGCTCTGCCCCTGGACCCCGGCATTTTTCTTTTGGACGCGGGTGCCATGCTTACGCAAAGTGTAAGCATGCTCTCAACATTGGTTTACAGCACATGGAATTATGCCGCCGTCCTGGCGAGCTGGCCTTCGAGCTCGGCCTTCACCATGTCGAAGGTGCAATGGTGCATGAGGACGTCGCCGACCTTCACGCTGGGCCCCTTGTCGCAGGCCTCGAAGCAGAACGTGGCGCGGACATCGACGGTGTCTTCCAGGTCGTGCTCCTTCACGTAATTCACGATCTTCTGCAGGAGCTGCTGCGAGCCTCGCAGGTAGCAACTCGTGCCGACGCAGACGCTGATCTCCAGGGCCTTGGCGGCTCCCCGTTCGAGGACGGAAAAGCCCTCGTCCACGACGCGCTTGCGGCTCTTGTACTCGGTGTGCAGCAACTCATGGGCGAGATGGCCGCCGATGTCGCCGAGCGTCGTCTCGTAGCATTGGGCCACGTAGGGATTCTCCTGCGATTTGTGCAGTTGCAGCGTCTTGTCGCAATCGTAGAGGCCCTGGGACCGGAGTTGCTTGGTATCCGAGTCCAGGCTCACGGGTTGCCCTGCGCCGGCGATGCACCCGCCGGGACAGGCCATGACCTCGATGAAGTCGTAGTCGCACTTGCCTGAGCGGATCTCCTCGACGACGGCCTTGGCGTTCTTCAGGCCGTGGACGATGGCCAGTTTCAGTTCGACGTCGCCCAGCTTGATCTTCTTGACGCGGGTCCCCTGCATGCCGCGGACCTCGGAGAAGTCCACGTTGTCCACGCGGGCGCCGGTGAGCTTCTCGTGGGCGTACCGCAGGACGGCTTCGCTGACTCCACCGGTGGTTCCGAAGATCACGCCGGCGCCGGTCTTGAAACCGAGCGGCAGGTCCAGCGACTCGGGCGTCAGATTGTTGAACTGGATTCCCGCCTGGCGGATCATCTTGCCGAATTCCTGCGTGGTCAGAACGAAATCCACGTCGGGTCCTGCGGCGGTACGGAACTCGGGCCGCTGGGCCTCGAATTTCTTGGCGGTGCAGGGCATGATCGAGACGACGACCAGGTCCTCGCGGGCGACGCCCAGTGTCTGGGGCAGCGTCGCTTTGGCCAGGGAGCCGAACATCTGTTGCGGCGAGCGGCACGAAGAGACGTTGGGCAGCAGGTCCGAGCAATACTGCTCCGCGAATTTCACCCATGCGGGACAGCAGGACGTGAACTGCGGCAGACGCTCGCCTTTGGTCTTGCGGGCGAGGAATTCATTCGCTTCTTCGAGCACGGTCAGGTCCGCCGCGAAGCTCGTGTCGTAGACCTTGTCGAAGCCGAGCATCTTGAGGGCCGCGACGATCTTGCCGGTGGTGACGACGCCGGGCTCGAGGCCGAACATCTCGCCCAGCGCGACGCGGACCGCCGGAGCGATCTGGACGACGACCGTTTTCTTCTCGTTGCTCAAGGCAGCCCAGACCCCGTCGATCTGGGGCTTGGGCGTGATCGCGCCGGTCGGGCAGACGCTGGCGCACAGGCCGCAGTAGACGCAATCGACTTTGGACAGGTCCTTGCCGAAGGCGGGCGCGACGGTCGTGGCCGCGCCGCGGAAGGCGAAGTCGATCGCGCCGATGCCCTGGATCTCGTGGCAGGCGCGGACGCAGTCGCCGCAGAGGATGCACTTATTGGGGTCACGCACGAGCGCCGGGTTCGACGTGTCGAGCGGTTTGACGCCCTGCGCGGGCTGGAAGCGGACTTCGGTGACGCCCATCCGCACGGCCAGATCCTTGAGTCGGCAGGCGTCGCTCTTGACGCAGGTGGCGCAGCCCTGGTGATGGTTGGCCAGCAGCAGCTCCAGGTACATCTTCCGCATGCTTCGCAGTTGCGCCGTGTTGGTCTTCACTTTCATGCCGGGCTTCGGGACCGTCGTGCAGGAGGTCACGACCCCCATGCCTTCGATCTCCACGATGCACAGCCGACATGCGCCATAGATGCTCAGGTTCGAATGATAGCAGAATGTGGGCAGGTCGATATTGGCCTTGCGGATGAGTTCGAGCAGGTTCCGCTCGCCCTCGATCTGAATGTCACGCCCGTCCACATGGACACAGGTTTCGTTGTTCATGGTCGTCATACTCCGACAATTGCGTTGAACTTGCAAACTTGGGCGCACGTGCCGCACTTGATGCACACCTTCGGATCGATCCGGTGCGGGGACTTCTTCTCGCCCGTAATCGCGCCGACCGGGCACTTCCGCAGGCAGGCGCCGCAGCCCTTGCAGCGGTCTGCGAGGATCTCGGGGACCGCCAGAGCCTTGCACTGGCCGGCGGGACACCGTTTCTGGAAGATGTGCGCCTCGTACTCGCTTCGGAAATAGCGAAGCGTGCTGAGCACCGGATTCGGGGCGGTCTTGCCCAAACCACACAACGAGCCGATCTGGACCGCCCGCGCGAGCTGTTCGAGCAGCTCCAGTTTCTCAAGGGTGCCCCGGCCGTGGATGATGTCGTCGAGCAGGGCCAGCATCTGCTTGGTCCCCTCGCGGCACGGGACGCATTTGCCGCACGACTCGTTCTGCGTGAATCGCATGAAGAAATGCGCCACCTGCACCATGCACGTATCGCGGTTCATCACGACGAGGCCGCCGGAGCCGATGATGGCGCCGGTCGGCTTAATCGAATCGAAATCCAAGGGCATGTCCAGGTGCTCTTCGACCAGGCAGCCGCCGGAGGGACCGCCGATCTGGACGGCCTTGAAGCCGTTGGGGTCGATCTTGCCGTGTTTGTCGATCACGCCGCCGCCGATGTCGAAGATGATTTCGCGGAGCGTCGAGCCGAAGGGCACCTCGATCAAGCCCGTATTGACGACGTGGCCGGTCAGCGCGAAGGTCTTCGTCCCAGGCGAGCCCTGCGTGCCCAGCGTGCGGTAGTTGTGGCTGCCCTCCAGGATGATCAGGGGAACCGTCCCCAGCGTCTCGACGTTGTTGATGACGGTGGGCTTGCCCCAGAGTCCGCTCTGGGCGGGGAACGGGGGTTTCGGCCGCGGCATGCCCCGCAGCCCCTCGATCGAGGCCATCAGCGCGGTTTCCTCGCCGCAGACGAAAGCCCCCGCCCCCTCCATCACGTGGCAAAGGATGTTGTGACGGCTGCCGAATACCCCCTTGCCGAGAATCCCGGCTTTTTCGGCGTCCGCCAAGGCTTTTCGAATTCTCTGCACGGCCAGCGGGTACTCGGCCCGCACGTAGACGTAGGCCTCGTCCGCCTCGATGGCCCGCGCCGCGATCATGATGCCCTCGATCACGCGATGCGGATTGCCTTCCATCAAGCTGCGGTTCATGAACGCGCCGGGGTCGCCCTCATCGGCGTTGCAGATGACGTATTTCTTTTCCGACTTCTCCGCGAGAGTCAGGGTCCATTTCTTGCCGGTGGGGAAACCGCCGCCGCCGTGTCCGCGGAGACCCGATGCCGCGATCTCTTCGCAAATCTGCTGAGGCTTCATCTCGGTAAAAGCCCGTCGGGCCGCTTCGTAGCCGCCCTTGGCGATGTACTCGCGGATATCCTCGGGGTCGATGTTGCCGCAGTCGCCCAGGATCTCGCGATGCTGACGCTTGTAGAAGGGAACATCGTGCCACTTCTCGAACGCCGAGCCTGTGGCCGGGTCCTTGTAGAGCAGTCGGGTCACCGGGCGGTTGCCGACCAGCGTCTGCTCGACGATATCCTTCACGTCCTCCGGCTTGACGTGCACGTATAGGTAGTCATCGGGTTCGATGGTGACCAGCGGTCCGGCCTGGCAGAAGCCCTGACAGCCGCTGTGGGAGAGGAAGACGTCGCCGCCGCAGCCGTCGTGACCCAGTTCGAGGACGACTTTGAGGTTGCGGCTTTCGAGTTCGTTCTTCAACGCCGCGAAAACTTTCAGAGAACCGTTGGCGACGCAGCCGGTTCCGCCACAGACGATGACTCGACGGGCAATCGCGGCTCGCGATTCCTTATATTGACACGTCACCGCTTCGAGGTTGATCAGTTCACTCATTTGCCTTGCTCCCGTTCCATGATGGCCTTGACCAGCTCGACCGCCTTGTCAGGCGTCATCTGGCCATGCACTTCATCGTTGATCGTCATCACCGGCGCCAGCCCGCACGCGCCGAGGCAGGAGACCGTCTCCAGCGTGAAGAGCATGTCGTTGGTGGTTTTCTTGCTGTCGCTGAGCTTGAGCAGGTCGCACAGCGCCTCTTTGAGCCCGTTGGAGCCCTTGACGTGGCAGGCGGTCCCGTCGCAGACGTGGATCACATAGCGGCCCTTGGGCTCGAGGGCGAAGTTGGCGTAGAAACTCGCGACGCCGAAGACCCGGGCCGGCGAGAGCCCGAGCGACGTGGCGATGTACGACTGAACCTGCTCCGGCAGGTAGCGGTATTCGTGCTGGACCTCCTGCAAGATCGGGATCAGCTTCGATGGATCGCGGTTGTACTTGTCGATGATCTGGCAAACCTTCTCGAATTTGCGGAGGCCATCGGTTGGTTCGGTGGTTTGTGTGTTTCCCATGGGTTGCTCCTTGATATCCGCCGGACTAAGCCTGCGTTTCCTGCATTGGGACCGTCGTCTCGGCGGGCCTGAGCCGGGCCGCCAGTTTGCTCGAAAGCACAGCCAGACTCGCCGCCAGATCGACTCGTTCCAAAATGATGCCTTCCGGCACGGTCAGCTTCGTCGGCGTGAAATTCCAGATCGCCTGGATGCCCGCCTCGACTGCGAGCTGAGCGATGCCCACGGCCATCTCAGCCGGTACGGTAAGGATCGCAATATTGACGTGCATACGATTTGCCAGATTTCCCAGCTTATCAATGTGCAGGACTTGCTTGCCGTGGATGGTCTGACCTACCTTACGAGGGTCGTTGTCGAAGAGTGCGACGACGTTGAGCCCATGCTTCTCGAAGCCCTGATACCCGGCCAGTGCAGTGCCGAGGTGTCCTGCTCCGATAATGAAGGCATCCGTCACATTGTCCCAGCCGAGGAATCGCTCGATAGCCTGGATCAGTTCCGCAAGAGGAAACCCCAGTCGCGGCTGGCCAGTAACGCCGATGGCCGCCAGGTCCTTGCGGACCTGAATCGGCTCAAGTCCAAGTGCCGCCGCGAGTTGCGAGCTGCTTATCGAGGTCTGGTTCTCTTGGGCCGCCTTCTCCAACAGCGAGAAGTACATGGGCAATCGGCGAATCGTCGGCAGTGGAACGCTGATTTCCTGATCCCTGTTCATGACCTGTCTCCAAAACTGTATCACACATAGTGATCGATAGTATCGTATCGATAATCACATATCGATAATATACTCCCAATACCAGCAGTGTGCCAAGTAGAAAATTGTGATTTTTTTCACGACTTTACAAGGCAGTTCCGCGAAATTCAGAGGCTACAGTTGTAACCACAGGTTATGAAATGGATTACAGGGAATGCTGTGACCGGCTGCTGATTATGCGTTATCAAAAGCAACCGGAATCCAGGAGGGGAAAAACTCGGTCTTGAGGGAAAAAAGAACGCCCAGGCGGACGGTGAATCCACCCGGGCGTGTTCGTTCCGTACGGCAACGGAACTCTGGTAAAAGGGCTTGTCAGGCGTTGAACTCGCTCAGATCGCTGTCGTTGGATCCGAGCGGGACTACCTTGCTGGGCGATTCCTCCTTGCCGAGGACCCTGTCGATATCCAGGAGGATCTTGACCGCCTCGTTGACCTTGGCCATACCCAGGATGAAACTGGTGCAGACCGAGGCACCGAACTGTGGGGCTTCCTCGATATCCTTGCCGGCGATGTCCAGGACCTCCTGGACGCGGTCCACGACGATTCCCGTGTTGAACTTGCGGCCGTCCTGGGTGATCTCGACGACGATGATGCAGGTCTGTTCGGTGACATCGGTGGTCTGCATGCCGAACTTGGTCCGCAGGTCGATGACGGGGATCACCTGTCCGCGGAGATTGATGACGCCCTTGACGTAAGGAGGCGTCTGTGGCACCGCGGTGATGTCCATGTAGCCGATGATCTCGCGGACCTTGAGGATCTCCAGCCCGTACTCCTCGTTGGCGAGAGCGAAGGTCAGATACTTGCCCTCTTTCTCTCGCATTGTCTCTTGTGTTTTGTTGTCCAGCACCGTCGTTGTCGCCATGATCGACTCCTTCATCCTCTGCCCAGATTTCGCACTGGAGATATCCGCTGGGGACTATCTCGTTTTTTCCGGATTGCTGTGGTCTATGTCGGTGCATTCGAAGGGCGCCGCGAGGAAGGCTCTGACTATAAGAATGGGATGAAGTCCCGAATGTCTAAGGCATTGGCCTAAATGCGGTGGGGATTGGCCTATGAAACATCTGCATGGAGGAAATCCGGTGGAGTTGCGGCCCCAACCATCTGTACCCGTGGCGTGATGGCGTGCAAAGCGGGAGCGCAGGGAGAGGCGACAGGAGGGCGGCGGCGTGGCTACACAGCGGGCCCAGAGGGTGACAACAGCCCCCCATCGTACAACAGCATGATGAGTTGCGGCGTGGACTCGACCCCCATCTTCTCGCGGATGTTGGTCATATGGGCGTCGATTGTCTTGCGGCTCAGACCGAACTCGCGGGCGATCAGCTTGCTGCTTCGGCCGACCTTCACGCGCTCGATGATCTCGTTTTCCCGGTCCGTCAGAAGCGCCAGTCGGGTTCGAATCTGACGACTTCTGGCGATTTTCTGGCGTGACTGTCTGTGTTTGTCGATGGCATTCTGGATCTTGTCGAGCAGAAGTTGGCCGCGGATGGGCTTTTCGACGAAGTCGAACGCCCCGTTCTTCAGGGCTTCGACCGCCATGGGAATGTCCCCGTAGCCGGTGATGAAGATGATGGGAAGGCTGGCTTTCCGCCGATTCATCTCATCCTGGAGCCGCAGGCCGCTGAGACCGGGCATCCGCACGTCCAGCAGGAGGCATCCACAACAGTTCGCGTCATACGTTTCCAGAAACTCCTTTGCGGAAGCGAAAGTCCTGGTGCGAAACCGGACGCTCTCCGCCAGCTCTCGAAACCCGTCACGCGCCGCATCATCGTCGTCGACGATAAAGACTGTGGGCTCGACATCAGACATTCACGGAGATTCCTCCACTTTCACGCCACGATAACTACCACGCCTGTCTACAATAGAGTCGGACATCAATAGCCCGCGTCTTGATTTTTTGCGGATGGCCCGTGCGGGAAGGGGGCCAGGCTGTCACGACCCCGCCGATTGCCCTACGGGCAGCGTGAAAAAAAATGTCGCGCCCCGATCCGGGTTGGATCTGGCCGCGAGAGTTCCCTTGTGCGCTTCGACGATCGACCGGCCGATCGACAGGCCGATCCCCAGCCCGTCCGGCTTCGTGCTGAAGAAGGGTTCAAAGAGAAGGTCTATCCCTTCCGGGGGCAATCCGACGCCGGTGTCACTCACTTCCACGAGCGCCCGGTCACTCCCTTGGGCCGCCGTCCGCAGGGTGAGAAGACGCTGCCTTCCCGTGACCTCTCGCATGGCGTCGATCGCGTTGCGCATGAGATTCAGCAGGACCTGTTCGATCTGGACCTCGTCGGCATGAACGGGAGGCAGCGGTTCCGCGAGTTCCAGGTTCAGAAAAACGCCATGTTGCGTCAGATCCCACTGGGTCAATGTCACGGCGTTTCGGACGGTTTCGTTGAGGTTCACGGAGGCGAACCGGGAACTGCGTCCTTTCGCGAGAGCCCTCATCCGTCGGATGAGGATTCCTGCCCGCTCGCCCTGTCGGAGGATCTCGCCGAGGTTCTTCGCGATCCGCGGCGCATCCGGCGGCCCGGCCTGCAGCAGACGCAGACTGGCGTCGCCGTAGCTGAGAATCGCCGAGAGCGGTTGATTGAGCTGGTGGGCAAGGCCAGAGACCATCTCGCCCAGCGTGCTGAGCCGACTGGTATGGAAGAGGGCCGCCTGTCGGTCGCCGGCCATGCCGGTGTCCCTGGACGGCGAATCGCACCCACGACCGAATTGCGACAGAAGATATGCCGCGATCTTCTGCAACCGGACGACCCCGAGGAACAAATCGCCGCGAAAGACGGGCAGGACGCACACGCCGGCCTGCTGCATCCGCTGGAGGGCGTCCATCATGTCGTCGTCCTCGCGGACGGGCGGCAGGATGCGCAGCGAGACTCCGACCGATGTCCCCGGCAACCGGAGAAGGTCCGCGGGACTGAGAATGCCCAGGAACCGGGCGTGGTCTTTGACGATGACAAAACCATCGCGGAGGAGTGATTCTCCGACTGATTCCGACGAGGCGGACGGGGGGTATGGCTTGTAATGCTGCTCCACCAGGAATCTGATTTCCATACTACGGTCCCATGCCGGGTACCGAGAAGCAATCCATTTCATGGCCAGCCTGCCACATCCGTGGGGAACTCGCGGCCTCCAGAAACCCGCTCTGCAACACAGAGCGATGTTGTCTCCGCTGGGATGGGATGGAGACCCCGCTTTTGAAACCATGGGCGATATAGGATTCGAACCTATGACCTCACGGGTGTGATCCGTGCGCTCTAACCAGCTGAGCTAATCGCCCGAGCGACTCTTAATTGGAACCCATTAGAACGGATGCCCCTATCCTCTGTCAAGCGCCAATCGTTGGGAATTTGGGGCGACTCAGGTAGCCACCAGGTTGACCCGGCCGAGTTTGACGCCCTTCATGCTCAGGATGTTCTCGCCGACCCGGTTGATCTCGCCCACCTGGCCGCGAAGAACGATGATCTCCAGACAGTCGTGGTGGTCCAGGTGGACGTGGAGCGAGGAAATCGCCTGCAGGAGATGCGAGTGCTGGATGGCGATCAGTTTTTCCGCAAGATTTGCAGCGTGGTGGTCGTAGACGATGAAGACCGCCGCGACGGCGTGGGCCTGCGGGTCCGCCAGACGCTCCTTGCTGAGCCGCTGACGAACCAGGTCGCGAATCGCCTCCGAGCGGCTCTGATAGCCCTGCTTGGCGATCAGCTTGTCGAAATCGGCCAACAGGTCCTTGTCCAATGAGACCCCGATGCGTTCCAACTCTGTCATCCATCACTCCTGCAACAGTAGATCACCTGCTCGGCCAGCAGATTCGCTCCGAATCGGATCGGACTGGCGCTCGTCTCAACCAGCGGAATTCTTTTTTCGACCGTCGCCCCCAGTCTCCGGCAGAACCCGTCGAAATCCTTCAACGACAGGAAATGGATGTTCGGCGAGTTGAACCAGTGGAACGGGAGCTGGCGAGTGACCGGCGACCTGCCTCCAAACAGCAGTTGCAGCCGGCACCGCCAGTGCGCGAAGTTCGGGAAGCTGACGATCAGCCTGCGCCCGATGCGGAGCAGTTCCCTGAGGATCCGCTCGGGGGCCTTGATCGTCTGTACCGTCTGGGACAGGATGGCGTAGTCGAAGCTCTTGTCCCTGTAACTGCCGAAGTCCCGGTCGATGTCCCGCTGGATGATCGAGATCCCCCGGCACACGCAGCCCAGGACGCACGATTCGTCCAGCTCGATGCCCTTGCCGAGGATATCCTTGTCGGCCGTCAGTCGGGCCAGGAGTTCGCCGTCGCCGCAGCCGACGTCCAGGACCGTGCTGCCTGGCTCGATCAGCGACTCGATCAGCTCGTAGTCCACGCGGGTCCGGCGGGCCCGCTCGGCCCTCGCGATGCGACACCGCCCTTGGCAGCAGTCGCCGAGGGGACCGGCGTTTACCTTGGGACGACGTGTCGCCCTCAGGAAACTCGACAAAAATGCGCCGAGCGTCTCGTCCTCGAGCAGGAAGGCGTCGTGTCCGTAATTCGAGGCGATATTGCAGTAGCTGACGTCCTTGCCGTTGGCGATGAGGGCATCGACCAGAGCCTGCGACTGCGCCGGCGTGAACAGCCAGTCGCTGCTGAAGCTGACCACGAGGAAGCGGGCCCGCACGCCGGCAAAGGCCTCCTTCAGCGACCCATAATCCCGCGGCAGATCGAAGTAGTCGGAGGCCTTCGTGATGTAAAGGTAGCTGTTCGCGTCGAACCGCTCGACGAAGGTCTGGCCCTGGTGGTCGAGGTAGGTCTCCACGGCGAACTCGGGGTCGAACTCATAGCGGTACTTTTCCGCGTCGCGGAGCTGGCGTCCGAACTTCTGACGCATCCCCTCCTCGGAAAGGTACGTGATGTGCCCGATCATCCGGGCGATGGCCAGGCCCTGGCCGGGGACCTCGCCCTGGTGGTACTGCCCGTTGGCGAAGTTCGCGTCGGCCAGGATGGCGTTGCGACCCACCGCATCAAAGGCGATGGACTGGGCTCCCAGGTGGGTCGTCGTCGCGATGGGGATCGCGGCGTCCATCATCTCGGGGTAGGCGATCGACCACTGAATGGTCTGCATGCCGCCGATGGAGCCGCCGACCACAGCCAGCAGGCGCTTGACGCCGAGGGCGTCCAGCAGCAGCTTCTGGACCTTGACCATGTCCGCGATGGTGATGATGGGAAAATCCAGGCCGTAGGGCCGACCGGTGGCCGGGTTGATCGAAGAAGGTCCCGTGGTCCCGGCGCAGCCGCCGAGGAAGTTCGAGCAGACGACGAAGTACTCGTTCGTGTCGATGCCCTTGCCCGGCCCGACCATGCCTTCCCACCAGCCGGGCTTCTTGTCGTCGGCGCTGTTGTAGCCGGCCACGTGGGCGTTGCCGCTCAGCGCATGGCAGATGAGGATCGCGTTGTCCCCGGCCTGGTTGAGTTGCCCATACGTCTCGTAGGCAACGTCGATCGGACCGAGCGTCTTGCCGCATTCCAGCAGCAGCGGCGTGTCCTGCTCGACCAGCCGGATGAACCGGGTCTCCACCAAACCCACCGAGTTGCCTTTGTCGTTCGCCATACCAGGCAACAGTATAGCCGCAAATCGACCTCTGTAAAGCACGCCGGCCCGGCGTCTGGTGTGCAGGTAGTTTCAAATGTGAAGTGTTTGGGAACATTCCCAGCTCTTGAAACTTCACACTCTGTCCCGGTTTGTCCCCTCCGGCCTTCAGCCTGTCTTTCCTCTCACGCAACCGAAGCCGTCAGATACTGCCTTCGAGCGACATCCGGATTCTCCCCAGCGGCGAAGAGTTCGTACACCGCCTCGGCGGACGGCGCCGCCTCCAGAGCCTCGCGGAACTCGATGTCGAGCATCATCCTGCTGATCTGGGCCAGGGCCTGAATGTGAGGTCCCGTCTGCTCGGCCGGCGACGCCAGCAGCACAACGACCGAGACGGGTTTGCCGTCCACGCTGTCGAAATAGACCGGCGCGTGCGTCGTCCCCACCGCCAGAACCGGCTCGCGGACTCCCGCCGACCGGCCATGCGGAATGGCGATCCCGAAGCCGACGCCCGTGCTGCGGATGTTCTCGCGGGCGAGGACCTCGTCGAGCGTGCGGTCCCGGTCGAGCAGCGATCCGCTCTCGTCCAGCAGATCGACCAGCTCTGTGATGATGCTCTCCTTGTCCATTCCCTCCAGCGGAACCTTGACGCACGCCGGCGACAGTGCCCTCGTCAATATCATGCCCGATTGTCCCCCAAAAGCCTCTGTTTCTGCGCAGACCCCGGAGCCTCCGTTCCATTCAAGTATATGGAATCTTTCGCGACATGCCAAATCGCCCCCGAATCCGCGCCGCCGCAAACCTCACAGGGTATGCCGGTCGCACAGATGTCACGGCCCGCACGACACGACTTCCCACCGCAGCCGAGGATAGTCCTCGCCCTCGCAGATCGTCCAGGTGCCCTCGAAATCCCAGTCCGCAAAGCTGGCCTGCTGTTTCATCTGGGCATCCGTCAAGGCCACGCCGAAACCATTGTCCGGCCCGCCGCCATCGGACTCGATCAGGAAGTAGGAGTCATAGACCTGGCCCCACCGGTAAGGAGGGTACGGAAGGTCATTGTTGTTGTCGCCCACCAAGCCGCCCACAGCGTTCACATCTTGCGCCAACAACGCTTTGCCTGTGACACATGCCGCCGCGTAGCACCGGTTGATCGAACCGGGGTTCCGTCCTGCCCCCCCCCCGACGCCCATCGATTCGAAGGCGGTCACCTCGTCGATGGCATAGGAATCGTGGATGTTGCCTCCGTTGACGCCAACCAATCCCCCGGCCCAACCTCGGTCACCGACCGTGCCATCGGCGCGACACGCTACGATATGTCCCCAATTCGTACCGGCCAGCATTGCCCGGCCTCTCCACGTTCAGTCCATGTCGGGCCGGCGGCGTTACACTTTTTCCAAGGAGAAGTTGAAGCATGGTGCCCGTCGGGGTTTGCTCTTCGTAGGTCGTGCGTCCTCGCACGACCTTCTCAGCCGAGCGAGGACGCTCGGCCTACGAAGAGAAGTCTTCCCGTCAACCCATCCGATGAGGAGGACCGGCGAGCTGGCGGATCACGTCGATGAGGGCCTGGGTTCCGTCGCGGCCTCGGCCCTGGGCCTGGAGGACCGCGAAGAGCTGCTTGACGAGGGCGACGCCGGGCAGGGGCTGGCCGATCTGTTCGGCGTATTCGAGGACGAGCCGCAGGTCCTTCTGCTGGAGGTCCACCATGAACGCCGGCTTCAAATCGCCTGCGACGACCTTGGGACCCAGGACCTTCAGGGAATGACTTCCCGCGGCGCCGGCGGTTGTGACCTTCAACGTCGTTTCCAGGTCCAGGCCGGCTTTCTCGGCGAAGGCGAGCCCCTCCGCGACGCTCATGATCGTGTGGATCACCATGACCTGATTGGCGAGCTTGGTGGTCTGGCCGGAGCCGAGCGGGCCGCAGTGCGTGATCGTGCGGCCGAGCGTCTCCAGGATCGGTCGGACTTTCTCCACAACCTCAGCGGGGCCGCCCATCATGATGGACAGCTTCGCTTCGATCGCACCGATCTGCCCGCCGCTGACGGGAGCGTCGAGCAGGATGACGCCTCGCTGGGCGAGAATTTCGCCCATTTTGCGGGTCTCAGCGGGGGAAATCGTGCTCATGTCGATGCAGATCAGGCCCTCTCTCGCAGCTTCGACCACGCCGGCGGGCCCGAGCAGTACGGCCTGCACATCGGGCGTGTCCGTCACGCAGGTAATGACGACGTCGCTGACCTGCGCCAAGTCCCTTGGCGTGTCGGACCAGCGGGCGCCCTCGTCCAGGAGGGTCTGGGCCCTGGATCGGGTCCGAGTGTGCACGGTGAGCGGATACCCCGCGTGGAGCAGGTTCCGCGCCATCGGCTCACCCATGATGCCCGTTCCGATGAAACCGAT
>CAZDTD010000027.1:0-30332 GCA_964507995.1 uncultured Pirellulales bacterium
CGGCGACCGCCCAATTCCTCGTGGCATCGGGGCACGATGTTGTCCAAGCTGCTCAGTTCGGACTCTCCCGGGCAACCGATGAACAAATGCTGCCATCAACCCAGGGTGTGGTCCATCGTGAGTTGGCCCGTATGCCACAACTGTATTCCGAAAAGGAGCTACGGCGAGTTTTCGTGGTCATTGAGGCTGATGGCCACAGCCCGGCCTTCGGCCGCCAACCAAGAGCGTTTATCGCTTTGCAGGGTACCAGCGGAGAGGTTCTGGATTAGCCTGAGCCCTCCGCTCTCCGCTGGTACCCCCAATGCGAAAAACGCGTTCTTTCAGATGCACACAAGGTTCAGCCGGCAAGTGGTTTATGGACCGACCACAGAATCATCTGGAAGAGGTTTTTAGTTGTTGCGAGTTAGTAGCACAGAATACGGAGACTACCTGGCAAATAGAAGGAAGGAGAAGGCCCAATGAGAATACGTAGTCGTCGTCTGTCGCTTTCATTTCGTGCCATCCTCGTTGCCATTCTGATCCTCGTTGTCGTCACGACCACACAGAATGCTTCTGCCTGCACAGCGTTTCTCCAGGAGGGGCTGTTCGCGGGCAAAAATTACGACTGGACCCTCGACCAGGGTCTGCTCATCGCCAACAAAAGGGGCATCGCCAAGCGGGCGCTATTGCTCGATCCCGCGGAAAAGCCGGCCGAATGGGTCTCCAAGTACGGCAGCGTCACCTTCAACCAGTACGGCCGGGAGATGCCCAATGGCGGCATGAACGAAGTCGGTCTCGTCGTGGAAAGCCTCATGCTCCCGACCACACGGAATCCCACGCCGGACGACCGCCCCGCCGTGACCGCCTGGGCCCAGTACCAGCTCGACAACAGCCAAACCGTGGGCGATGTCATCGCCAGCGACAAGGCGATTCGGATCTCGCCGGCCATGCCGATGCCGATCCACTTCTTCGTCTGCGACGCCGAGGGCGGCACCGCGGTCGTGGAATTCATCGACGGCAAAATGGTCGCCCACACAGGCAAAGACCTCCCCCACAAACTCATTACAAACGATACATGCGATACATCCCTCGCATTCCTCATCCAGCACGAGGGTTTCGGCGGGAACAAACCAATCCGCCAAGGCTCACAGAATTCTCTGGACCGTTTCGCCATCGCCGCCGATCGGCTCAAGGGGTATGAACCCGACGGCTCGACCGAGTCAGCCATCCAATACGCATTCACCACTCTGACGACCGTCCGCCAGGGTCAAGCCACGAAGTGGAGCATCGTCTACGATCTCAAGAGTTTCGAAATTCACTACAAGACCGAGCGATGCCAGGAGACCCGGATCGTCCGGCTCAAAGACCTCGATTTCAGTCCCCAGACGGCGGTTCGGATGGTCAGCATCAACACGCCGCACACTGGCCTGCTGAACCCGCACTTTGCCGATTACGACCCGGATCTGAACAAGTGGCTGATCTACTATTGCATCCGGCACACACCCATGCTTTCCCTGATCCCGGACCAACTCCTTGAGCAGCTCGCTCACTACCCCGAAGCCACAATCTTAAAGTAGCGTGTGAACTATGACCAGTTTGATCGTGTACTTCTCGAAATTCGGGAACACCCGCAGACTCGCGGAAGCGATGGCCGAGCCCCTGGGCCGCTCGGGTGATGTTCGCGTGGTCCCCATCAACCAACTGGCTTCTTCCGACCTGGAGGGAATCGATCTGGTCGTGATGGGCACTCCCACGCACGCCTTTTCGCTGCCGCAGGCGGTCGCTGCCATTCTGAAGACGCTGTCTTCGGGAATCCTGGCGGGCAAATCCGTAGCCGCCTTCGACACGACGGTCAAGCCCTGGCCGTTCCGACACATGAGGGCCTCGCCCAAGCTGCTTCGCCACCTGACGCGGCTGGGCGGCAAACCGGTCGCCCAACCGCAGACCTTCTTCGTCCAGACGAAGACCCCGCAGAAGACCGGCCAGATCGACCTGTTGCTCGAAGGCGAGCTTGCCCACGCCCGGGCGTGGGCAGTCGGCCTCCTCGGACAGGCGAATACACAGCAAGAAAGGGCCATGTGAGACACAGTATTGCATTCTGAACTGAGATTTGCGATGATGAGGGTATGAAAGCGGCTGTCCGAAAGATTGCAGATCAAGTCAAGGCTCTTCCCGAGAGCGAACTGGAGGAGTTTCTTGCTTGGCTTGCGGAATATGGAGCAGGCCGTGCGGACGGATGGGACCGGGAGATCGAACGCGATTCCCAGGAGGGAGGGGCCCTGAGCCTGATATTGAAGCGAGCCCGCGAGGATATCGCCGCGGGGAGGACCAAGCCGCTCGATGAAATCATTGACGACACCTGATTTCTGGACCTCCTATTCCGCCCTGCCACCGGAGATCAAGACGAGGGCCAAGTCAACGTATCGGCTCTGGCGACGAAATTCACGGCATCCCTCCCTGAGACTCAAGAAGACAGGAGAAGTCTGGTCCATCAGGATTGGCGGAGGCTACCGCGCCCTGGCCCTCCTTGAGAGGGATGTCTTCTACTGGTTCTGGATCGGTCCGCATGATGCCTGCTTGAGATTGATCGGCAGCCCCTGAGTGCCGCACACTCTCAGCCACGGGTCGGCTACATTGCCCTCGAACAGACCGTGGATAGCCGATCAAACGCACTGTGAAGAAGAGGAATGGGGGCTCACACAAAGCCACAGAGCCACAAAGTTTCTACTTCTGGTTCAACTTCTTCTTTGTGTCACTTCGTGGCTTTGTGTGAGAACAAGATCGATTCCATCCGCCTCATAAACACGCGATATTGAGGTTCTTCGCGGCGGCGACTTCGTCCGGCCTGGAGATCGGGGCGTTGATTGGGGCGGCCTTCAGCTTGGCCGGGTCCTTTTCCACCATGCCTGCGATCTGGATCATCGCGTCGATGAAGGCGTCGAGCGTCTCCTTGCTCTCGGACTCCGTCGGTTCGATCATCATGGCCTCCTTCACCGTCGTCGGGAAGTAGATCGTCGGCGGGTGGAAGCCCATGTCGATCAGGGCCTTGGCGATATCCAGGGCATGGACGCCGTTTTCGGCCATCTTGTCCGTCGTCGTAAAGACGCATTCATGCTTGCAGACGCGGTCCACGGCGGGCTTGTAGTGCTTGCGAAGTCTGGCGCGGATGTAGTTGGCGTTCAAAACCGCATTTTCCGCGACATGACGAAGGCCTTCGCCGCCCAGCATGAGCGTATAGACGTAGGCCCGCAGGATGATGCCGAAGTTCCCGTAGAATGGAGCGATATATCCGATGGACTTCGGGCGGTCGTATTCGAGGGCGTAGGTGCCGTCGTTGCGTTTGACCACAATCGAGATCGGCAGGAAGGGCAGCAGCTTCTCCTTGACACCGACCGGCCCTGCGCCAGGGCCCCCGCCGCCGTGAGGCGTCGCAAAGGTCTTGTGCAGGTTCAGGTGTACGATGTCGAAGCCGAAATCGCCCGGCCGGGCCTTGCCCACGATGGCGTTGAGGTTCGCGCCGTCGTAATAGGCGAGCCCATCCACGCTGTGGATCAGGTCGCAGATCTCCTTGATATTCGGATCGAACAGGCCCAGCGTGTTGGGACTGGTGAGCATAATGCCCGCGACCTCGTCGCTCAGGGCCGCCTTGAGGGCGTCGAGGTCCATGTTGCCCTCTTCCGTGCTCGGGATCGACACGACGCGAAAGCCCGCGATCGCCGCGCTGGCGGGGTTCGTGCCGTGGGCGCTATCGGGAGCCAGGACGATGCTCTTCTTGTTGCCCTTGTCGCGATGGTAGGCGGCCATAATCATCATGCCGGTCAGCTCGCCGTGCGCACCGGCCATGGGCTGCATCGTGAAACCCGCCATGCCGGTGATCTCGCGGAGCAGCAGGTCCATCTCGTAGAGGATCGCCAGGGTGCCCTGAGTGAGCATGCCACCCATCCGCAACTGCGGCAGCAGAGGATGCAGGTGCGCGAAGCCTGGGTAAGCGGCGATCCGCTCGCACACCTTCGGGTTGTACTTCATCGTGCACGAGCCCAACGGGTAGAAGTTCGTATCGACGCCGAAGTTCCGGCGGGACAGCTCGGTGAAGTGGCGAACCACGTCCAGCTCGCTCAACTCCGGCATCGCCGCACACCGCTCGCGGAGCAGGTCTTTGCGAATATGAACCGTCGCAGGCACATCGCTCGGTCCCGGCAACACGCCGGTCCGACCGGAAACGCTCTTCTCATAGATCAACTTCATGGCACACTCTTGACTTTCGTCCTATGGCCGTCAAGGCCGCAGCCCTCTTCGTAGGTCGTGCGTCCCGCACGACTCTTTAGGAGCGAGCGAGGACGCTCGCCCTACGCGGATTCACAGCACACTCTCCAGCGCCTCGGCCAACATGCCGATTTGCTGCTTGGTTCGTTTCTCGGTGACACAGATCAGCAGCGACTTCTCCATGCCCTTGTAGTAGCGACTCAGCGGGAAACCCGCGGCGAAACCCCGCTCGATCAGTTTGGCGACCACGTCGGCCGCCTCGCAGGGCAGGTCCAGCACGAACTCGTTGAAGAACCACTTCGCATGAAAGTGCGGTTTGACGCCTGGGATCTGAGTCAAACGCTGATAGGCGTAGCTGGCCTTGTCGGCACACCGCTGGGCGGTGTCCTTGAGGCCCTGCTTGCCCAGCAGGGACAGGTACACCAGCGCCGTCAGGGCGCACAGCGCTTCGTTGGAGCAGATGTTCGACGTGGCCTTCTCCCGGCGAATGTGCTGCTCGCGGGCCTGGAGGGTCAGGACAAACGCGCGCCGGCCTTCGCGGTCTACCGTCTCGCCCACGATCCGGCCGGGCATCTTCCGCACGTACTGTTTCCGCGTGGCCATGTAGCCGAGGTACGGCCCGCCAAACGACATCGGGCTGCCGAGGCTCTGGCCTTCGCCTGTGACGATATCCGCGCCCATCGCGCCGGGGGTCTTCAAGATCCCCAGCGAGATCGGGTAACACGACACGATAAGCAAGGCCCCTTTTTCATGCGCCGCCTGGGCAATGTCCGTAAAGTCATCGATGCAGCCGAAGAAGTTCGGGTTCTGCAGGATGACCGCAGCGGTCTTGTCGTCGAGCCGGGCGAGGATGTCAGACCGGTTCGCAAGGCCGTCCTCGCAGTGCGTCTCTTCGAGGTCGATCTTCAGATTCCGCGTATACGAGTGCAGCATGACCCGGTAGATCGGGTTGACGCTGTCGTCCACGATGACCTTGTTGCGGTCCGTGGTGCGGAGGGCCATCATCACCGCCTCGTAGAGGGCGGTGCCGCCGTCGTAGAGCGAGGCGTTGGCCACTTCCATCTCGGTGAGCCGGCAGATCGCCGACTGGAACTCGTAGATCGCCTGGAGCGTGCCCTGCGAGATCTCCGGCTGATACGGCGTATAGGCCGTATAGAACTCGCTGCGACCGACGATTGAGTAGACCGCCGACGGGATGAAATGGTCGTAGAAACCGCCGCCCAGAAAGAGCGTCAGATCGATTGAGTTCTTGCCGGCCAGATCGGCCAGCCGGGCGCGGACCTCCTGCTCGCTGAGTCCGTGCGGCAGATTGAGCGACTTGGCCATCAGGCCCGCCGGGATGTCGCCGAACAGCTCGTCCATCGAAAGGCCAATCGCAGCAAGCATCTCCTTGCGCTGCTCGGCGGTGTGGGGAATGAATTCCATACTCGTGTGTTCCTCTTCGATCTGTCCCACACAGTGTGGGGCACCATGTCCACGCTTGCGTGGACATGCGGATTGAGGGCCAAGACATGCCTACGCAAGCGTAGGCATGGCACCCATCTCATGTCACAGTGTCTTTAGATATTCTTCGTACTTCTTCGCATCCATCAGGTTGCTCAGCGATCCCTTGTCCGTGATCTTAAGTTTGCAGAGCCAGCCGTCGCCGTAGCAATCCTTGTTGACCAGTTCCGGCTGGGACTCCAGATCGCCATTGACCTCCGTGACCTTGCCTGCGACAGGACAGTACACATCGCTGGCGGCCTTCGAACTCTCGACCACCGCCAGTTCCTTGTGCACGCCGAAGTCCTTGCCCACCTTGGGCAACTCGACGAACACGACCTCGCCCAACTGCTCCTGGGCATAGTCCGTAATCCCCACGGTGGCGGTGTCGCCATCGACCTTCGCCCACTCATGGTCCTTCGTGTAATACAACCCTTGTGCAACTGCCATACTCATCTCCTCAGTAGCACGAGCATCTTGCCCGTGATCCGGAATGCACGGGCAGGACGCCCATGCCACTTCTTTCTTAGAATTTCGCGAATCGGCTCACCACCGTCCCGGCGAGGTCCGCGTCGAGTTTCTGCCCCTTTTCCACGGCCTGCTTACGACCCTGCTCCGCTTGGCTGACGCTGCGGGCCAGGTAGTAGACGCCCAACTTCGCGCCTTCCACAGCAGCCTTGCGGTCGATGTAGACCAGCGCAACCTGCTTTTCGTCCGCCTTCGCGGCGCTGAGCACCCATCCGACGCACTCGCCCTGCTCGTCGAGCAGCGGATCGTCCTGGCGGATCGGGCGAACGCCCCGCGTGCCGGGCAGCTCGATCCGGGCGATCTCCATGTCGTACGTCTCGGCCACATGCTTCATCGCGGCCTGGCCGATGAAGAATTCCTTGTCCAGCTTGACCGCCCAGCCGTAACCGGCTTCGAACGGCGACAGGTTGTACTTGCCGGCCAGTTCGTGCCCATAGAGCGGCAGGCCCGCTTCGATCCGCAGGCTGTCGCGGGACCCCAGGCCACAGGGCAGAACATTCAGCGGCTTGCCGGCTTCGAGGATCAGGTTCCACAGGCGAGCCGCCTGCGCGGGATCGACGAGCAGCTCGGCGCCCACGTTCGATCCGGTATACCCCGTCCGGCAGATCAGGCAGTCAATCCCGCCCACTCGCTCTTCGGTCAGGCCGAAACTCTTGAGCTCGGTGATTCGCTTGAGGGCCGAAGCGTCGGTCAGTTTGGCCAACGTGTCGAACGACGCCGGCCCCTGCAACGCAAGGTCCACCCGCCGGTCCTGGGGCCGCTTCGGGTCCCGCATGTCGCGGATCGAGGCCTTCAAGGCAGGCAATTTCGCCTTCCAGGGGGACTTGCCCGTCGCATCGACGACGGCCCGGCCCGCCTGCAACTCGCTCAGATACCGCTTGATCTTGGGCTCGTTGCACGCGTTGACCACGACCATGAATCGGGTTTCGCCCCGTCGATAGACGATGATGTCGTCCAGGACGTTGCCTGCGGCGTCGAGGATATAGCCGTACTTGGCCCGGCCGACCTTCTGGTCCAGGACCCGGTTCGTGCCGACCACCTCCAGAAAGGCGGCGGCATCCGCCCCCTCGACCTCCAAGACACCCATGTGCGTACAGTCGAACAGGCCGGCTCGTTCGCGGACCGCCCGGTGCTCCTCGGCAATCGAGGAATACCACAAAGGCATCAGATAGCCCGCAAACGCCGCGATGTGCGACTTGCCCGTGAGCTTGAGGTGCTCGTCGTAGAGCACGCTCGGGATCGCCTCGGAGGCGTCCTGCTCGAAAACAAATTGTCCGGCAGATGTACTTCCCTGCACGATCAGTACTCCTTCAATTCAAGGCGTGGTAAACGGCATTAGCATAGACGGAATTCCGCCGCCGTCAAGCCCCCCACGGCCAAATTCCCCTTCTATCCAATGCTCACCGGGCGATGTAGATCTGCCCTCGCCGCGGCTCGGTGATGAGGTCCTGGGTTGTGGTAAAGGCAATCGCGTGCGACTGCATGTGCTCAGCGTCGGCCGCGGAGTAGACGCCGAAGTGCAGGTGCGGGAGGGTGGAATAGCCGGTGTTGCCGGAACGAGCGATGGGCTGGCCCGCGGCGACTCGCCGGCCGACCTCGACGAGCACACCGTCGGACTGGAGGTGGTGATACTCGCCAATCGTGCCATCGGCGTGGGCAATCGAGACGTAGTTCGATTCCTTCGCGTATTTCTTCTCGCGTCCACCGACGTGGGAGGATTCCTTGAGGTCCACGACGACGCCTGCCCGGGCCGCACAGATGGTTGTTCCCTCGGGCATGGCGAAATCGACAGCGTATCGGTTCGGACCGTGATGCGAGAACCACTCATTATAGCCCTGGCAGACGCGGAAGCCCCTTCCCTTCTCAAACGGAAGCAGGTAGACGGCATTGTTGTCGTGCCGGGCGTCGATATTCCCCTTGGTCCAGCGGAACCGATAACGCCAATTCCATCGTTGCGTGGGATCGGGGACGGAAACTCTCACGGCCTCTGTTCGCGAGTAGCCCGGGTAGACGCCAATCTCAGGGACGATCCGCGAGACGTTCGCGTTGCGAGCGGTGATCGTCAGCGAGACCGTCACGTCGTAGGCCCGGCGGTTCTCCACGAACAGGCTGACGTACCCCGGCCCCTCGACCCGTCTTACCTTGACGGCGTCCTCATCCCTCGACGGCTGGCCGGCAGACGCGACAGAGCAGGAAATCGCCGAAAACAGTACAATGGCCGCAAGCGCGGATCGCGCCGAAATCGCAAAGCTGTGCATTCTCGCCAATCGGCTCATCGTCTCCATACTCCAGGGGCAGCCGCCGTAGTCAACGTCGTTATTGTACACGAGGGATCGCCACCCTGCAACACGTCGTCGAGCCTGATCCAGGGCAGTCGAGGACCGGTCGCTGGGGAGTTGTCGCCGCCGGCGAGATCGGATACAGTGTCGCTCGTTACGTGGGCCTGCCGCCGGGAGTGGGTCGGGCCGGATGGAACCTATGAAAGGAACTGCCATGAAGCGTCGTACTGCTGTCGTCGTGAGTGTCGCCATCGTGATGGGTCTGTTGCTGGTCTGTACCGCCACGGCGCTCGCCGCCGAGCTGGTCAAGGCCAAGGACGGCTCGGGGATCGTGGGATACAAGGATACGCCGATCCTGCCGTGGTGCGGGTTCCACGTCCACGACCCGGATCGGCCTGCCCCGCCCAAAGTGCAGCCGGGACAGGCAGGTGGGCCACCCTCGGACGCGGTCGTCCTGTTCGACGGCAAGGACCTTTCCCAGTGGCAGCAGTCCAAATGGAAGGTCGAGAACGGCGAGATCGTCGCCGTCTCCGGCGGCCTGACGACAAAAGAGGCGTTCGGCGACTGCCAGCTTCACATCGAGTGGCAGGCCCCGAATCCGCCGGTGGGCGACGACTGGGACCACGGCAACAACGGCGTGCTCCTCATGGGCCTGTTTGAGATCCAGATCTTCGACACGTACACGACGCAACTCTACCCGGACGGCCAGGCTGCCAGCGTCTACGCACAGAATCCGCCGAGGGTGAACGCCTGCCTCCCGCCGGGACAGTGGCAGACCTACGACATCATCTTCTTCGCACCGGTCTTCAAGGACGGCAAGCTGGAAAGCCCCGCTCGCGTGACGATGCTGCACAACGGCGTGCTCGTCCACCACAACCAGGAGATCTATGGCCCGACCGGCCACCGCATCCTGGCCAAGTACGACAAGCCGATTGAATCGAAACGTCCGCTGGTCCTGTCCGGCCACAACAACCCGGTCCGCTTCCGAAACATCTGGATCCGACCGCTGTAGGAGCACGGCAACTGCCGGGCGGAGTAGCTCGTGGAAGATATGGAACAACCGGCTCTCGCCTGTCAGGGCAGGTTGCTCGGCGTGCCGGGAGCAACTGACCTGTCCGACGGTCGCGATCTCTCGAGGCCCGCCAGCGTTGCGCAGGCCCCGAGAGGGCCTGCAAGGGGAAGTTTTTCGCTTTGGGGCCTCCGGCGTGTACGCGAGCGAGACGCTCGCTTTCGGGTGTGCGAAGCACGCCTGCTGCTGGTGGCTCCAATGCGGCAAACTCCCGCCGTCCTCGGGGCGGCGGAATCCGGAGCCGTCCCCCCCGTGGCAGGGTGGGCATGGCGCCCAACGCCGTGAAAGAATCGGGAATATGGAGACCGACTCATGAATTGCATTACATCTCTGTTCGTCGTTTCTGCCTTCCTGTCCCTGGCTGGCGGCGACGTCCCCCAGACCGTCACAGTCCAGGAATGGGGATTCGACACCGAGAGAGCTTTGACCGTGTGGCGGCCGAACGCGGACTTGCGCGATGTGACGACAGCGAACGGCATCGTGTCCGCCCGGACGGTCGGTTCGGACCCGTTCTTTCATTGCCGAAATATGGCTGTGGAGGCTAAGCCCGGCCAGTACGTGGTTGTCCGGATGCGAGCGGATCAGGAGGGGATCGGGGAATTGTTCTGGTCCGGGCAGCTTGAAGGCAAGTACGGCGGACTGACCGAGGCCAAAAAGCTGCGGTTTTCCGTCGCAGGCGACGATCAGTGGCAGGAGATCGTGCTGTTTCCTTTCTGGCACACAGAAGGAACCATTCGCCAGCTTCGCCTGGACTTGTACGACCACGCCCGGTTCGAAATCGATTCGATTCGCATCTTGGAGCGGCAAGTGAACCAGCCTCCCAGCGGCATATGCACCTGGGATCTCAGCGGCGACATCCATGAATGGCAGGTTCATCAGAGCGCCCCGGAGCACTTTGCACCTTCCGTCGAGATCGACGCGAGCGGCAAACCCTGGGTCACAGTGGAACTGGCCTCGGACAAAGAGACCGTAGCCGCCATCCTGTGGGCCCGTTCGGACACAGCCGGCCTGCAGAGCGAGGAGTTTCCGCTCCGCGGCGACGGCAAGCCGCACTGCTACAATCTCCTCCTCGCAGAGAATCCCGCGTGGCGAGGTCGGATCATCGCCTTCGGCATCCGACTGCCCCAGGAGGCTAACGCCCGGCTCAACCGCATCGGGATCGGTGCCGAGCCATCGGGACCGGGGGAGATCGCCGTCGGCTACTTCGGCTTCGAGGACGGCGTCAACCGCGCCGAGCGGCCCTGCAAGCTGCTGGCGCAGATGACGAATGTCGGCGGTTCTCCGCAGGGAATCCGACAAGTCCATCTGAACGTCCCGGACGGCGTGCGGGTCGTAGCACAGCCGGAACACCTGGGTCATCCAGGCATCGCACATGGCGATTTCGCTCGCTTCGTCTGGCAGGTCGTCGCCGACAAGCCCGGCCGCTATCCGGTCCGCCTGAGTTTCAGCGGCAAAGGCCTGCTGCCGCCCGATCAGACGGCACCGCTCGAATTTACGGAGTGCCCTGCCGTCGCGCCAACCCAGTACGTTCCCGCGCCCAAACCGGTAAAAACAGATATCAACGTCTGCGCATTCTATTTCCCCGGCTGGGAATCCGACAAAAAGTGGGACTGCGTTCGCAACGTCGCCCCGATCCGCAAGCCCTTGCTGGGCTATTACGATGAGTCCAATCCGGAATGCGTGGACTGGCAGATCAAGTGGGCCGTCGAGAACGGGATTTCGTGCTTCCTCGTCGATTGGTACTGGGTCCAGGGCCGCCAGCAGTTGACGCACTGGTTCGACGCCTACCGCGTGGCGCGGTACCGGGACTCGCTCCAGGTCGCGATCATGTGGGCCAATCACAACCCGCCGGGGACGCACTCCGCCGACGATTGGCTCAAGGTCGCGAGTCACTGGATCGAGCGGTACTTCCCGCTCAACGGCTATTACCGCATCGACGGCAAGCCCGCCGTCTTCATCTGGAACCCGCAGGGTATTCGCGAGGACTTGGGCGGCTCGCACGCCGTGCGGGAGGTCTTCGACAAATCGAAGCAGATGACCCGCGACGCAGGTTTCGGCGGGATCACGCTGATCGCCATGGGCTACGATTTCTCGACCGGCCAGATCCAGGCTTTGAAGGACGAAGGCTACTTCGGGATCACCACCTACCACGAGTGGGGCTCGGGAATCGACGGCCAGGTGACAGCGAAGCTCTTTCAGTATGACGAGGTCGTCGCGAGAGGCCCCACCGCGTGGCAGCGCAGGAACGAGCTGGCGAATGGCCTGGCGTACTATCCGCTCGTGGACACGGGTTGGGACAGCCGCCCCTGGCACGGCGGCAAGGCGATGGTCATCGAGGGACGCACGGCTCCGCTGTTCGAGGAACTCCTCGGGCGGGCCAAGGCGTTCTGCAAGGACAACGGCAAAGGCATCGTCATCCTGGGCCCGGTCAACGAGTGGGGAGAAGGCAGTTACATCGAGCCGTGCACGGAGTTCGGGTTCGACATGCTGGAGGCCGTCCGCCGTGTGTTCGCGACAGAGTCCTCCGCCGACTGGCCGGTCAATCTCTCGCCCGCGGACATCGGCTTGGGTCCCTACGACTTCGCTGCCCCGCCGGTTTCCCGCTGATTCGCTGTTCCCGTCAGAGGGGATCGCCGTGCGAGATGACGGTGACCTTCACCCGCGGACTCGGGCCGGATGCTGGATCGCACGAGAACCGGATTGGGTTGTCGCCATTTCGGAGCAGAGGGACCGCGCCTGCGGCAGTCACCTGGGCGAGCGTCTCGCCCTTCGGGCCGTAGAGCGTGCAGCCGCCGGTCCCGTCGAATTCCAGCCGGCTGCCCGACTGCATCTCCACAGGGAAGGCGATAGCCTTGCCGTTGACCGTGAGCGTCGGGTTCTTCACCGTGCAGGGAACCATCGCCATCGCCTTGACCGGTCCGACGACGCAGCGGACTTCGCGTCCCAACGGCAGGTTGTTGTACAACAGGCCGACCGACTCGACAGAGCCGAAATCGATCGTCTCGCGATAGGCGTTGTAGAGCCATTTGCCGTCGTTCCAGACGTAGTCGCTCCAACGGGCCGATTCGGTCTCGATCAGCGTCAGGAACCGCCTGCCGGTGAAGTCCACCGGGATGTAGCGGTCGGCCAGGGCGCCGAACGAGATGTGGCGGGGACTGTCCAGCCGGATTGCGAGGATCTCGCCCAGGCCGTCGCCTTCGACCCACACGCCCAACGCCTCGCGGCCCTTGAGATTCAGCGGCGAGTCGAACTTCCGCTCGCACCTGGCCCACGCGGCGTTCCGGGGGACCTTTCCGGAACTGGTTGCCGCCAGCGTTCCGGCTGCAACCGTCGCAGTCACACCGTCGGCGCAAGCCGGCGTCGACGCGTTCTGCGCCGAGAGGTCGAGCAGGACAACATTGCAGGGGTCGTCGTATGACGCAGCGGACATCAGCACCTCGACGCGAATCTTGACCGGCTGTTCATCGAAGGGATTCGCCGCGTTCCACGACAGGCTCCAGGGCTCCGCGACCGCGGCGGTATGCGGATCGTAGTGGGCCGAGCGGAACCGCCAGCCGCCGGAGCCATCGCGAAAGAGCGTGAAGTCCTTGTTCGGCTCGCGGAGTCTCGCCTTCGTTGCCTCGTCGAACGAGCCGGTTCTGCGGAGTTCCTCGCACGTGCGCAGGATGTCCACCGCCTGGCGGAACAGGGGCACCGCGTTCAGGCTGGCCTGATCGACGGCCCCGGTGAGCGAAATCCCGGCGTCCCACCCGATGAGCTTGGCGCCGAGGTACTCCGCGACGTCGGGATACGTCGGCTCCACCTGTGGCGGCGTAAAGGCCTGGAAATTCCACCACCCGAAGTGCAGAGGCAGCAGCAGGCCGCCGTTGACCGAGGCCGCGTGGATGTCGATGAATCGCTTGTGACCCCGCTGCGGATAGTCCCACGCCTGCCAGCGGGTGCGGAACTGCCAGCAATGGTGCCACATCGCGCTCATCTCCATTCCGACGGGCTTCTTCAGCCGCTTCTGGATCTCGAAGACGAACTTGTCCCCCCAGTACCAGCACTCGTCGGGACCGCGGAGAATGGAGCAGCCGTCGATGGCGTCGAGATAGATGCCGTCGAAGTCGCACTCATTCACGACCTGGGCATGGTTGGCCGCGATCTCCTCGAACAGCGAGGACTCCACGTCCGGCACGAACAGGCCGAAGCACTCCTTCAGGTGCCGGGCAGCAGCGTCTTTGCCGTGCGAGGCGGCCTTCGTTCCGAACGCGCCACGTGCCAGCCCGGTGAATCGCCACGGCGGCTCCTGCGTAACCCCGCTGAAGGTCACGAGTTCGTCTTCGATGTGCAGCACGACGCTGTTGTGCTCGAAGAACCCGGTGACGGTGCTCATGCCCTTGGTGGATTCGTTCACCTCGATCTCGGTCGCGTTGGAATCGACGGGAACGGCCAGCGTGAACGTCCGGAACGCATCGAGCCGCCTGTCGGGCACGGGCGTCACATACTTCGATTGCTTGTCGATGAAGAAGCTGTAGGTGTGGAAGATCGAGCCGATCCCCACGTCGTGGAGGCGTTTGACGATCCGCCGATACGTTTCCCACCCTTCGGGCCACTTGTCCCGATTCAGAGTGAAATCGCCGAAGCGGAAGAACGCGGAACTGCCGCCGTGATTGTCGATCTGGCTGACGCCCAGGTTCTTCGCCGATGCGATCCAGTCGTCCACCGTCGATTCGGTGAGCGTGCCGAAGTTGAAGAGGTACGAGCCGTGGTTGAACGGGATTTCGCGTGCCCACGGTCCCGCGACCGTGCAGTGCGGCATCTCATCCGCGTCGGCGAGCACCTGTTTGAGGGCAGGGAGGATTCCCTCCATCGGCGCAGCGACAATCGCGGCCCTAGCCCCCACCAGACCGAACTTCGCGTGGCATGCCGCCCTCAGGTTCGTCTGGAGCGCCGGGAGCTGATCCACGCGAGTGTGGAGGTTGAGGGAGAACGCACACGCTCCGAACGCCTCCTCGGGCCGGCCTTTGAGAGTCAGGGGAACGTTCAAGAAGACGAGCGAATCGATCTCCTTACCGACCACCGACTCCACGGAAACGCGGACATAGGAATCGCGAGACTCGACGCCCAGGACCACATCAACGCCCGCTTGACCGAAACGAATCGTCAGACGCCGATCGGCCCATGCGACGGAGGTCGCGACGTACTCTTTGCCTTCGCATCGGACCAATGAGCAGAAAGAGGCCGCATCATGCCTGAGGTAGTCGGTCCCTGTCCTGCGGTCTACGAAGCCGAGATTTCTCCCATCCGGCGAGATGGTATAGCGGAAATGCGAGTTCTCGATTGCAACCTCGGTTTGTTGTTCGACGGCTCCGGCCGCACAAGCGAGGACAACACCCAGGACAATCCCCGTCGCGTTCATGACATGCCTCCAGCATTGAACGAGCATCGGGCAGTCACACGCTCACCGAGCTGCGTCACAACCGCGTGCGTGCCCAGGGGACAATGTTATCCGCTTCACCGACACAGTTCAATGGCCGGCGACTTCATGTCGCGACAATTTCGGAACACGGAGAAATCTCACCATCCTTGGCGCATCGCTCAGGGTAGCTCACAAGTCACAACTACAGGCACAGACCACCCTTGCGGACCGGAAGTCCCCCACCCACCACACGCACCGGTCATCATGACCTGAAAACTAATTGTTTCCGCTCAGAGGATTCTTCAACGGCCGATCAGCACAGGTGAACCTGCGTCGCCTGGGGCCCTTTGCGCCCCTGGCCGACGAGGTATTCGACCAGTTGCCCTTCCATCAGCGATTTGAACCCGTCGGCCTGGATGTTCGAGAAATGCACGAACAGGTCCTCGCCTCCGTCATCCGGCGTAATGAAGCCGAATCCCTTCTTCGCATCGAACCACTTGACCTTACCTCTACTCACAGTACTGCTCCTTTTGACCCTCGGTACTACAGAGATAGATCGAATAATCCTGCTGAGGAGCATCCTTTTTGAGGGAAGAAAGTACACTCCCCGACAAGATCAAAAATAGTTTACATATCGCAACACGGCCGGTCAAGGGAAAATCGTCAAAAATCAGCTCCTGCTTCTCGCCAATTTGCGACTTCACACCATCCAGCACACTCCCTGCAATAAGGGTTTTGCCCCACCCACCACGTCGCATATTCTCTTCGACGACGGTCGCATCTACTTGTCTTTACTTATGGTTTTTACTTGCAAACTCCACGCGGGACCCATATAAAGACGCTTGCGGGATATGTCCCGCGGGACCGGAGGGGAGGCCAGGCGACGGAGGCCTTTTCTCGACCCGGTTCCGCACGATGGGTTCGAGTCAGGAGGCTATGCGATGCGGACATGGTTGAAGGAGCTGGATCATGTTCTGCGCGGGCGCAAGGCGGAGCCCGACTTGTTGGCGAGCGGAACCGCTCACATCCACATCAAACCGCTGGTACTCAGTTCCCTCACGCTCGGGGTCGTCTATGGCGTTTTTATGGGGCTCTACGCAGTAGCGACGCGGACGCCGCCGTGCCTGGCGCAAACCGTGGCTTCCGCCGTCAAGGTGCCCGTCCTGTTCTTCCTGACCCTGGTGATCACATTCCCATCCCTCTATGTCTTCAGCGCCCTGATGGGCGTGCGACTCGGGCCGAAGGACACGTTCCGCCTGATCCTGGTTCCCATCGCAGTGAACCTCGCCGTGCTGGCCTCTCTCGGCCCGATTGTCGGTTTCTTCACCCTCAGCACAACCAGCTACCATTTCATGAAGCTGCTCAATTTCCTGTTCTTCACACTCTCCGGAGTCATCGGCCTCAAAGTCCTGCTGACGATGCTGTCGCGAATCGAGCAGGTTCAGTCGCCACAAGGATCGGCCCCAGCCGTGGCAGCCGAGGGCGTTCCGTCCGAAGCGACGGCATCCACTCCCACGATGGGACCTCTCTCCCGTGAGCAGATGATGGCCAGGCGGACATTCCAGGTCTGGCTGGTCATCTATGCCCTTGTCGGCGCCCAGATGGGCTGGGTCCTCCGCCCGTTCATCGGCTCGCCCTCGCTGGAATTCGAGTGGTTCCGCGACCGGCAAGCGAACATCTTCATCGACATCCTCCGTACGATCGGCAATCTGCTGAGTCCGTGATGCGAGCCTGTTTTCAAGCCATCGACGACTTCCTGCGAGGCCGGGGCGAGTTCGCAATCGACGCGTCCTTCGCCCATCGGCTGCGCTGGTTCCTTTTGCTGATCGTCGCCTTCGGCGTGTTCTACGGCGCGGTCATGGGAACCTACTCCGGCCTGGCTGCCAATCGACTCCACCAGTTGCTCTACTCGGGAGTCAAGGTTCCCTTGCTGCTGCTGGCCACGTTCCTGCTGTGCCTGCCGAGTTTCTTCGTGGTCAATACCGTTGCGGGGCTCCGCGAGGACTTCGGACAGGTCCTCCGCGCGGTGGTCGCCGCACAGGCGTGCGTCACCGTGGTGCTGGCGAGCCTGGCCCCCTTCACGGTGGTCTGGTACGTCTCGTCCACAGACTACCAGTCCGCCATTTTGTTCAATGCCGTCATGTTCGGCGTCGCCACCGCCGCGGCCCAGGTCGTGGTCCGGCGATACTACAGTCCGCTGATCCGCCGCTCATCCCGGCATCGCCTGCTCCTGCGATTCTGGTTCGTGCTCTACGCCTTTGTGGGCATCCAGATGGGATGGGTACTGCGGCCGTTCATCGGCGATCCCCATCAGCCCGTCGAGTTCTTCCGCTCGGGGGCCTGGGGCAACGCCTACGTCGTCCTGGCCCACCTGATCGTGCAGGTCGCAGACCGTTCGAACGCGGGTCCTCTCCTGCGGATATACATAGTCTGCGGAGTCCTGCCGCTCGCTGCGACCTTCGGGGCCTTCTACCTCTACCATGTTCTGCACGAGAGACGTCGGACAACGGGGCAGCCGGACCGGCCGCATGGATAGGCCGGCGTCATCCGACGGTCACAATCATCCTTTGCTGCTGCGCCGCCGACGTCGCTGCTTCTGCTTGCGGATCTTGTCCGCCTTCAACGCGGCGGGACTCTTGCGGCCCAACGTTTGCTCCTCCAACAGCTCGCACAGACGCTTGCGGGCGTAGTAGCGATTCAGCCGCTGCTGACGCTCCCGCTGCATCTTCACCTCCAGGCCCGAGGTCCGATGTTTCAAATAGACGCAACTGGCCGTCTTGTTGACCCGCTGGCCGCCCGGGCCGGAAGAGTGGATGAACTTCTCTTCGAGGTCCTGTTCGCGCAGGCCCAGCGCCGCCATTCTCGCTTCCAGTTCCTGCTGTTTCTTTTCGGTTACGCCAAAATCCATCGTGACTTACTCCATTCGGCCCGCCGGGAGCCACGTCACGATTATACCCAGCCCTCCGATGGGGGACACCCCCAATGCCGGAGAATCTCCACGGACACCTGCCCGTCCTTTTTCGGCTGTTTGTTCTTGCATTCGTCAATGGATTCCTGTAGATAAGTTTCAAACTTGAAAGGGATCCGCCAATGTTGAAAATAGGGATGATCGGAGCCGGTTTTGTCGCGAGTTTCCACGAACGGGCCCTGCGTTCCGTCCGCAACGCCGAGTTGGCCGGGGTTTGCGCCCTCAAGGGAGCCGAAACACTCGCCCGGCGGGCTCAGCAGGACCAGCTCGGTGACACGAAGGTCTACAATTCCGTCGCCGACCTCGTCAAGGCGGTGGATGTGATCTGCGTGTTCGCCCCGAACTTCGCCCGCGTGGACATGATGCGTCAGATCGCAGCCGCAGTCGAGGACGGCGCCCGCATCAAGGGCATCATCGTCGAGAAACCGCTCGCCCGAAATTTCGCCGAGGCGGAGACCCTCGCCCGGATCGCCAAGGCGATGACAGTTCCGACGGCCTATTTCGAGAATCAGATCCACATGCCCGCCATCGTCCAGGCCCGTACTCAGTTGGCCCAGGTGGAGAAGGCGATGGGCGCGGCGCATCTGGCCCGCAGCGCCGAAGAGCACGGCGGACCGCACGAGCCATGGTTCTGGGATCCGACCACCCAGGGCGGCGGCGTCTGCTGCGACATGGGCTGCCACAGCATCGCCTGCGGCATGTACATGGTGACCCCCGCCGGCAAACCGCTGAACTACCTCAGACCTTTGCGGGTCAACGCCACGATGGCCCTCCTGAAATGGGGCAAGGAGCCCTGGCTGAGCCAGCTCAAGAAGCGGGGCGTCGACTATACGCAGACCCCCGCGGAGGATTATTCCAGCGTCACCGTCGAGTTCGAGGACCCGCAGACCCAACACCACAGCATCATCCAGGCCACCAACTCGTGGATGTACGACGCCCCCGGTCTGCGGCTGCTCATGGAGACGTTCGGGCCGGGTTACTCATACACGGTCAACTCCCTTCAGTCACCCGCAGGCCTGTTCATCAGCGACACGGCGGCAGCGGCCGTCAACGACAGCGAACTGGCCCTGGAGAAGTCCCAGGCAAGCCGCGGTTCGTTGATCCTCCAACCGGACGAAGCCAGTCTGTACGGCTATGTCTCCGAGTGGCTGGACGCCTTGGCCGCGTTCGAACAGGGACGCGATGCCCTGCTCAACCTGGAATACGGCAAGGTCATCACCCTGCTCATCATGGCCGCGTACATGTCCCATGAAAAACGGAAGGTGGTCGACCTGACCGATGCCGCGACGCTCCGCGAACTCGAAACCTATGTGCCTCTCATCCAAAAGGGCGAGGGCACACAGGTCCTGTAGCCGCAGGAACACGCCTATCGCAAAGCCACCGGCCCTTGCGGGATGGACGGATGGACTGTGTCCATATGAGCCGAAAGTCGCAGTGAAGGTGCAAGAGGGCTTTTCGGGCAGTCTGCAACACAAGGCGGACTGCCCCCGCCGGCAGTCCTGGGCGCAGAGCCGTCCTGCCCCCGATTGTGATATGTATTGAAGGATGGGCAGGTCCGCATCCATACAATCGCATCTGCTGCGGACCCGCCGTTGGCGGTAAATCCTCTCCCGCGTTTAGAACCGGCGGTCGCCGCGTCCACCGCCGCCCTGCCGGCCGCCTTCCCTCGGGGCCTTCGGCTTGGCTTCGTTAACCGTGATGGATCGGCCTTTGAAATCGGTCCCGTTCAGCGCTTCGATCGCAGCCAACGCATCTTCGCGCGAGGGCATCTCGACGAAACCGAATCCGCGAGATTCGCCGCTGAATCGATCCTTGATGACGTTGGCGCTGGCCACATCGCCATGCGAGGCAAAGAGATCGCGCAGATCGTCGTCGGTTACCGCAAACGCCAGGTTTCCCACATAGATGTTCATTGTCTTTCTCTCCTTTTATCACGTCAACGCATGCAGCCTGCACTGATCGAACGCGGGCCGCCACACAGCAATCCGCCTGCCCCATATTCCAAGCGACCACTGATTCGACACCAAGTGGGATTTGTGGAAAAAAGAGGATCACAGGCAGGAAATCGAGTCATCAATCAGCACACAACTCCACTCTCAAGACGCACCATGCAAGACCACACTTCACAACGACACCTTGAGCGTATCAACCAAACCCACACTCTGCAAGAATTATATCCGACTTTTCTTGCAGGAGAATGCGTAAAATTCTCCTGTTCGACGCCGACCTCTTCCCCTACCGGCGGTACAGCCCGCCCCTGCGTCTGTGCTCGGATTTCTCGCTGATGACAGTCCCTTCCCGCACGTCGAGCCCGATCCGCGAGATCAGGGTCTTGATGTAATCCAGATGGGGACAGGGCGGCGCGTGGTAGTTGTCGTTGGCGATACACGACGACAGTTGGACCACGATCCGATCCCTGGCGATCCCCTCCTTCTTGGCGATGGTCCGCAGCAGATTCGTGAGTTTGCGATGACTTGCCCGCCCGCAACAGCCGCCACAGGTCAGGCTCAGATACCGGATGGGCCGATCCTTTGGATACCCCGCGAATCCCCCGGTCCGCTCGTGAAAGGCCTTCTCGCACAGATAGCCGGGACACCGCTCCTTCACGATCTGGCACTGCAAAACGACAACGTATTCCTTGCTTTCAGGATCGACCATTCTCAGTCCTCACAGCAACCGGATTTCAACTTGACTACCCCTGTTTTTGCGTCGCTTCTACAGCCCAAACCGCTCCGTAGCCACCTGATTGATGTGGCTCCCGATCGCCAGAGACGCCGTGGCAGCCGGCGACGGGGCGTTCAGCACGTGAATTGCATTGCCGCGAACCTCGATCTCGAAATCGTCCACGAGGTCGCCCTTGGGACCGAGAGCCTGGGCGCGGACGCCGGATTTGCCCGGCTGGATGTCCTCCGCCGTCAGCGAGGGGACGAGTCGCCGCAGTTGCTCGACCAAGAGCTTCTTTCGGAATGCCCGCGTGTACTCGCCCAGGCCGTATCGCCAGTGCCGGGCAAAGAGCAGCCAAGTGCCGGGATACGACAGCGACTCCCACGCGTCGTGGAGGCTCACATCCATCTTGCCGTACCCCTCCCGCTTGAACGAAAAAACGGCGTTTGGCCCGCATTCGACAGATCCGTCCACCATCCGAGTGAAATGTACGCCCAGGAAGGGCAACTGCGGGTCCGGCGTCGGGTAGATAAGGTTCCGCACTTTGCCCGCTGCCTCGCCGCTCAGGACCGAATAATCGCCCCGAAAGGGGACAATCCGGACCAACGGCTCGATGCCATCCATCCTCGCGATCCGGTCGGACTGCAGGCCCGCGCAGTTGATGATATAGCGGGCGTCGAACGCCCCCTTGGTCGTCAGCACCTTCGTGTAGAAGTCGTGCTTGTCGAAGCCCAGAACCCGGTGATAGACGAGCACCTTGTTGCGGCTGTTCACCGCCTGGATCAGCTCCGCGAGCTTGATCGCCACCGCGATGAAGTCGATGATGCCCGCCGACGGCACGTGAAGGGCCGCAATCCCGGCTGCACAGGGCTCGATCTCCCTGATGCGTTCGGGCCCGATCCGTTCGAGCCCCTCGACTCCGTTGGCTTGGCCATTCTGCTGAATGCGGTCCAAGGCGGGCAGTTCGGACCGGTCGGTGGCGACGATGATCTTGCCGCAGAGGTCGTGACGAATGCCGTGAGATCTGGCGAAATCGATGAGTTCCCTGCGTCCGGCGGCGCACAGCGAGGCCTTCGCGGAGCCGGGCTTGTAGTAGAGCCCCGAGTGGATCACGCCGGAGTTATGCCCCGTCTGGTGGGCAGCCAGGCGGCCCTCCTTCTCCAGCACGGCGATTCGCAGGTTCGAATGGGCCCTCGCAATCTTGTAGGCGCAGGCCAGCCCGACAATGCCTCCTCCGATCACGACAATATCGAAATCCGTCTTTACCTGCATGACGATCCATCTATTGGGAGACGACCTCGCTCTCGCGGCCAGTCAGCAGCTCGATCATCTCGGCGGGCGTCCCGGCCTCTTCCAGACGACCGACGAACTTTTCCTCGTGGAGCATCCGGCACAGACGCGCCAGGACGTGCAAGTGGTGGCGGTCGTCCTGGGAAGCCGTCAGAAAGAACAACGTCGTCATCCGGCCGTCGGGGGCGCCGAAGGCGATCCCCTGCGGGGTCTTGGCGACGACAAGGATCGGCCCGGAGATCGCCTCCGGCTGCGGCCTCCTGGGGTGCGGGATCGCGATGCCGCCCTCCATGGCCGTGCTGCACAACTCCTCGCGATGGTGGACAGCCTCCAGAAGCGTGCGTTCATCCACGACCAGACCGGTCTGGGTGGCCAGCGACACCAGCTCCCGCAATGTGCTATCCTTCGTGCGCGAGCCCAGGTTCGTCGTAACCGCCTCGGGCCGCAGGAGCGGCGTGATGATCATTTCGTCCTGCGGGGTCTGCCGCTGTTCGGTCATGCCCGCATCGACCTGGGCCAGGTGATCGTGGCTCAGGCCGCCCATCTTCTGCTGGAGCCACTCGGTGATCTGGGCCCGATTGAAGCGGAACTGGCCGCCCACCTTCTGGCAGGGAATCTCGCCCCGCTGAGCCATTCGCTCGACCCGCCGGGCGTCGGCCCCCAACATCCGAGCCACTTCCAGAACTGTCAAATTCCTGTAAGGCATAACGCCGCAGATCCATTCTCGATGATTGACGATGGCTGATTCGTATCCAACAGACGCGCCGACATCCGCTCTCGCGTCTCGTCCTTTAGATTGGGGCGCCGCCGCGTGACATGGCGACCAGAAACTCCCGGTTCGTCGGGTATTTGCGAAGCAGCTTGAACAAGGCGTCGATCGAATCGCGGGGTCCGTAGTTCGCCAGGACGCGACGCAACGTCACCAGGCCGCGACTGTGGTCCGGCGAATAGAGTTTCGCCTCTTTTCGCGTCCCGCTGGCGGGAATGTCGATCGCCGGGAAGATCCGCAGCTCGGCCAACTGCCGGTCGAGGACCAGTTCGCTATTGCCGGTGCCCTTGAACTCCTCGAAGATCAGTTGGTCCATGCGGGAGCCCGTATCGACCAGGCAGGTCGCGATGATCGTAACGGAGCCGCCGTTTTCGATGGCCCGGGCCAGTCCGAAGAGCCGACGGGGAATTTCGAGCACACCCGCCTCCAGGCCGCCGCTCATCGTGGGTCGAGAGACGCCGCCGCGCCGGGTGCGGTTGTTGAACGCCCGGCCGACGCGGGTCAGGCTGTCGATCATCAGGACGATATCGTGGCCGCATTCCAACTCGCTCTGCACGTGGGCCAGCACCAGCTCGGCCATCTCGCAGTGTTCGTCGGCGGTGTGGTCGCTCGTGCTGTTCACCACTTCCGCCCCTGGGCAGGCCCGCTTGAAGTGCGTGACCTCTTCCGGCCGCTCGTCGATGAGCAACACGATGATGCGGGTCTTCGGCGCGCAGTTCCGGATCGCACCCACCATCTGCTCCAGGAGGATGGTCTTGCCCGCCTTGGGCGGCGAGACAATCAACTGCCGGCTGCCCTTGCCGACCGGCGAGATCAGGTCCACGATCCGCATGCTCTCGTTGCCGCAGGCGCCCAGATCGAACCGCTCGCACGGGTCGATGGCCACCAGGTCGGCGAAGTGCGGCCGACCGCGGAACTTCTCCGGCCGCAGCCCTCCCACCGAGTCGAGGGAGACGACCACGCGTTTGCCCTTCTTCAGGTCGACCTGGCCGATGATGCCGGCGCCTTCCACGATGCCGAATCGACGCACGAGGTCCGCCGGGACCGAGGCCATCAGTGGGCCCGTCCGGAACGACCGGTCCACGGTGCGGAGCGAGTACTGGTCCTTGTTGATACGCTTCAGAACACCTGAAATTGGTTCACTCATGAGTACCTTCCATGGGATTGTTGCGGCGGCCCCCAAAGGGCGACCCAGGCCGATATGATAGCAGAATCCCCCAGCTTGGCAACAATCCCGATGGAATTGTGAAGCAGAATATGCCGCACAGCCCCGGCCCAATCAAGAGATGTGGTTCAGCAGGACAACCGCCGCAGGCAGCAACAGCAGGACCCAGCCCAGCAGCTTCACCGCCCAGCCGGGGGAAGTGGAGGAAATCAGACCAAACTTGGCGCCGACCAGTCCTTCGCCGAGTTCATCGCCCCACCAGATACATCCGAGACAAACCGCGAGCCAGAGCCCCCCACCAGCAACCAAGTTGCACAGGTCCTGACCGGCCGAAGGTCTCGAGTCCTCGGCAGACAAAAGACTGAATACCACAACCGCGACGTACAGCGTCACAACTCCCAGCGATAGCCATCTCGTCCAATCCATCGGACCCGTTCTCCCGCAACACACAGAAAGGGCAGCGTCACCGCGCCGCTCGTCCCTTATCCAGACGCCGTTGTCCCTCGTTTAGTCACCATCGAGTCCCCCGTTGTGTCCTGCAAATCATCACAGTTCATGCCAGACATAAGTTCCAGGAGACAAATTGCTGTCCGAGGTCGCGTGATGGGACATGGCATCGACGGGGCCTGTTTGGAGTCCCGCCTTCAGGCGGATTGGAGAATCCTCCGGCGCAGCCGGCTCCTCTCCAACACCCCCAGGATACACAGGCCTGTCGGACTGTTGGACCCGCGTGAACGCGGAACTCCAAACAGCGAATTGGTGCGTGATAGGCACCCTACGCTCTGCTCCGAGAGGTCAACGGTGCTGCGCAAAAACCGGAGGAGCCTCATTCTCAATCACCGGACCAGATATAGGCCCCGGGAGCAAGAGAATAGTACAGAAGACGGGGATCAGATGCCGGCATCGGCATGTCCGGGAACCCCATATCAAGACCCCAGCAGCCAAGCAGCGCCCCACCGCCCAGGGTGATGCGAATCATGGGACGGCCCCTGTCATCGCGCGTGAGCCTGTTGTTGTGACGTACCAGGCGAGCGAGCGATGGCGGGGTCGGAACAGATTTCGGCACAGGGTAGATGTCGGCGCTGGACGAGACTCTCGCGTCCAATGGTTGCCCTTCGCAGTCGTTCGGGTCGAGCGTTCCGAGCCAACTCTGGACCGCCCCGATGTCCGCTCGATGGTCTACATACCTGGCAAGCCCGCGGGCGAACAGATCGAAGGGCACAGGCGTCGGGATGACCCCGCGGGACTCCAAGCCGTACGAAACCGGCCAGGCGAGGAGCACGATCGCCGCAAACACGTAGCGTCCCTTCCTCCAGACATCGAGCCGGGACCAGCGGAAAGCCATGCACACCACAAGGACCAACGCGCAGATCACGAGCAGAGGAGCCATCGAAGACAACAACACGAATAATACGAAGGCCAACGAGGAGTTGAACAGCCCGCCTGTGTAGAACAGGAGGCCAAACGATCCCCAGACAAACCACGAGACCATGACCGCTGCAACCATGATTATTGTCAGGAAGCGGCAAAGCCCCCTCATCGTCTGGAGAACCTTCCTATGGCCATCATCCACGGTCGAATCTCTATATGACTCATGCCTCATTGCACTGCATACCAGACCAGATATCGGTTGGACATCACACCGGTTTCACTCCCCGTCACACCAGACATAAGCCCCCGCCGCCAGGGGACGGCGTTGTTCGCGTGAAGGGTCAAAAGGTGGCTCCGGCATATCCGATGGCCCGACCACAATGCCCCAGTGGCCGATGAAGCCGCTGCCCCAGAGCAGTCGCACCGCCAGACGTCCCCTTTGATCGAACATCGGTTGCGCCCACTTCGGGTGCAGGTTCGCGATCACTTGAGGCTGCTCGGAGTCCGCCAGCCGGCCCTCGATCCAGACCCCGTCGGAGTCCCTGTAGTCGTTCGGGTCCAGCGTGCCGAGCCAGCTTTGAATCGCTCCGACATCCACTCGACACCCTGCATATCGGGCAAAGCCGCGAACGAACATATCGAAGGGACTCGGCGTAAGCCCGACAATCCCCAGGATGAAGGGCACGACAAACCCGCCGGTCAGCACGACCCAAAAGGCGATCCGCCGCCGGGCGTCGGTAGTTCGCCGCCGCCATGTCACGGCAGCATACACGACCAGAACGGGAAAGGCCGCCGCAAACACCAGGGCCGGCAGCATCATCAGGAATAGGAGCATGAAGACACCCAAACAATTGAACAGCCCGCCCACATAGCACATGATCCCAAACGGTCCCCAGACGAGCCAAGCGACACCGAGAATGTCGAGCAAGACCATGCCCGCGATGTGCCAAGGAGTCCTCACTGATTTTGCTGCTCCTGTGTCTGGGTCATCATGCATACACCGACCTCTTGCCAACCTCACTGTATCTCATGCCAGACATAGGCCCCTGGGGCCAGCGGCAGGCGGTACTCGCCTTCGTCCCAGAGCTCCTGGCCGTGAATTGTACTTCTCCGTAGGGGCAGCGTTTTCGGAATCGGCATGTCCTCGGGTCCGATCTCGACACCCCAGTGACCGGGTGCTCCGCCCCACGTCAGGCGGATTTTCGGGTGGCGGGTTTCCGTCTTCATGAGCTGCACATAATGGGGTTCAAATCGCGTGATCGCCTCGGGCCAAGCCACGGCGTCCGGCCAGTGCGGCTTGAAATCATTCCCGGTGTACAGGTCGATGTACTCTCCTGTGCACAGATTCGGATCCAGGGTATTCAACCAGCCACGGATCGCGCCCAGATCGGCGTTCGGTTGTATATGCCGCCTGAAGCCATGTGTGAATGCCACATACCCGGGTGGCCACAGGTCCCCAAACGGTGCGCCGACCCAAACAGCCAGGGCGATGAGCGTCAGTGTGCACAACAGCACGAGTCTGCGCCAACTGCGGATGTGCGTCAGCCATGCAGTCAGCATCCGCACGAGTAGCGCAAAGAACCATACCACCAGCAGGATTCCGAGGCCGCAGAATACAAAGAAACCACGCAGCCAGTAGCCTCCGTTGGACAATCCGTCCAGGTAGCTGGTCAACAAGTTGATCCCCCAAAAGCCGGCGTAGGCGACGGCAAACCCGCCAAAGAGGACGAGGTCGAGCGTATACCAACGTTTCACTCCAGATTTGGAGACAGCGTCACAATCCACCTGTTGATCTCCTTTCCATCCACGAAAGGCTGGTCCATCCCACGCTGCGGACCTGCCCACAATCGTCTGCCGAACCGGTTACGTGCCCTATTGCGGCGCGCCGGGTATTGTCATCGACCGGAAGCCCTCGGGTTTCTCCGGGAACAGCGACAACTCCCTGATCTCGGAGTCCCATTCCCACCGGTCGTTCGTCTCCTCCATCCGCATCGTCGCGAAGTCGGAGAACAGGCAGCCCTGGAGCCAGAAATCGCCCTGCATGTGCATCGGCAGGCGGGTCTCGGGGTCGATCCAGAGACGGACTTTCGACTCTTTGAGGTTCACGAAGAAGAACCGCACCCACGATGGACTGACCGTCTCATCGAGGCGCTGGGCGACGTTCGAGACTTCGAACCCGACGGCGTCCCGGCCCCCGACTGGTTCCGGCCCCCAGCGTTTCGCGTCCCCCGATTGAAACAGCGTCTCGATCAATCCGACCGGCCCGATGCCGCGAAGGCGGTCGCGATACACCTGCGGGACCTGGAGCCGATAGTATTGTCTCAGCCAGTGATACGTCACGGTGATCGTGCCGCTATCGAAGTGATAGCACAACTGCAAAACCGGCGTGCCGTCCTGCTCGTATGTCATGTCGATGTAGCCCGCGTGTGAGGCCCACTTCTCCGTTCGGTAGAGATAAACCTCTTCCGGCTGATTCGCCTCCGCCGGGAAGGTACACCGCCGGATTCCCGTGATGTGGACGCTCCCCTGCTGCCCCATCGCGTTCTGAATGTCCGCGAAGACGATGGTTTCGGGGAGAAGGCCGTTGCCGCTCGGGAACAGGACGACCAGGAGTCCGACCGCAACGGCCACGACAGCGGCAACCCGGATCGGCATCACTCGGCGCCATTGATGTACCGTCGGCTTAGCAGCCACCGCCGGCCGGGACATATTCGCCCCTTCGCCCAGGATGCGTTCGTCCGTGGCCCCGCTGGCCAGGACCCGGCTGGCTTTGACCATCTGCTCGATCTCTTCGAAGGACTTCATAACACCCACCCTTCAAAGAAGGGTCCTCAGTTTCTCGATCCCGTACCGATACCGGCTCTGGACCGTGTTGATCGACAGGCCCAGTTGCAGGGCGATCTCGCGAAAGGTCAACTCCGCGTGCAGGTGCAGCGTGATGACCTCCCGCTGCTCGACCGGCAACTGGGCCAGGGCGCGGAAGACCTGCACCGACTGCTCGGTCGCGATAAGCCGGCCGGTCGGCGACTCCGAGGGCTGGCGCTCCTCCGCCTGGGCCAGCCGCCCGGATCGCCGGACCCGCCGTTGTTTGAGCATGTTCTTGGCCCGATTCGCGACGCAGCGCATCAGGTAGCCACGCAGGTTTCGATCCACCGCGGCGTCCTTCATCCCGCCCGCGAACTGGGCGAACACGTCGTGGACACAGTCCTCGGCCGCGTACAGATCGCACAGGATGGCCGTCGCCACCGTGAGCAGATCGTGCTTGTAGAGGTGGTACACCTGGCGCAGCGCCTCAGCGTCCCCATCCACCAGCCGCTCTGCCAACCATGCGTCCTTCAACGTGCCCCTTTCCGCACTGCACCGTTATTTATCCCCTTCCAGACAACCGAACGAGCAGCTTTCGTCTACGGATTTTCCGTTTCTCCCAGAATCTCGTTGGCTCAGGTCGTCGCTCAAACGGCAAAACAGTCCAGTATCCACAGAAGGTTTGGGTAGTACAATTTGTGACCCCAGACGTTGTACCAGGCGGCCCAGGCGTAGAGGATGATGACCGGGATGAAGATGAAGATCGCTTGACGCCGGAAGTAGACCGTCAGAACGACCACAACAACAACCTGGATCGCCTTGCCCAATAATGGCCCGAGGATCGGACCGAAGAGGTAGGAGACGGATCGCACCGCCGGATGCAGTTCGGCCCCCGCGCCTCGCTGGACCATGAAGTAAACCGTGGACGCCGCGTCCGCCAGGGACACCAGTAGCAACAGGACGAGGAGGACTCGATACTCGCGTGCGTATCCCTCCCAGTTGCCTCGCAGGCGCGTCCAGATATCCTCCCACGACCGAATCTGCGGCATATGCTCCCTCAGTTCGTCATCATCCAGCCGTACTCCGGATTCCTGAGCTGCCACCATAAGACGCCACATCGCCAAGGGCTCCGTTTCCACCCTTCCTCGCTCTATTCTCGCCACATGGACGCGGAATAGCAACCACAAAACCGGGATGGGAGTCACTGGGTGCCTGTGCTACCAACTCGCAACAACTGAGAACCTTTTCCAGGTGATTCTGTGGTCGGTCCATAAACCAGTTGCCGGCTGAACCTTGTGTACCTCTGAAGGAACGCGTTTTTCGCATTGGGGGTACCAGCGGAGAACGGAGGGCTCAGGCGAATCCGGAACCTCTCCGCTGGCACCCTGCAAAGCGATAAACGCTCTTGGTTGGCGGCCGAAGGCCGGGCTGAGCAGACCTTCGGGCAACAGCGCCCCTATTGCATGGACGGACCTTCTCTGCCGCGAATCTCGTTTGTAGTGACGCCGTGAGGCGTTGTCTTCCTTACCCCCGAAAATATGCCCTCACGGGCACACTACAAACAGTCCTTCGCTCGTAATGGTCTTTCCACCTGCCGGGATTCTTTCACAGACACGTCACTGGGACACGACTCGTTCTCAGTAATTTCCTTATCCAGTGCAGGACGGGCAATCCGTATGTCAGTTGGAACAGATCGACGAGAGAAAAGGACCGTACTATGATCGACTATGTCACGTTGTTGCTGGTCAACATGGTTTCGTCGCTGGTGGTGTTGGCGACTTTCTTATGGTGGGGAATCGGGTTCATCGTCACCGACGCGGGTGGAGTCTTTGCCGGCGTGGCGATCTGGAAACAGAATGTGAAAATCGTGAGGATCGTCGCTGGGGCTGTGATGCTGACAGCGGCCGGCCTGTGGATTCCCACGACCTGCATGGCCTACTGGCTGCACATGAAGGTCGAGACACCGGCAAGCTCCGCAGCAGACAGCGGTCCTCCGACCGGCCAAAACCCAGTGGACACCCCCATCGTCGCGGACCCGTGAATGGACGGACTCCTCCGAGGGAGATCGACCATCGTTCTTGCATGCCATATTACCCATTTCTCGCCGCCCTCCCCTCCTGCACGAAAGTCGCACGATAATCGGTGGCTCCACAGACAAAAATCGCGTCAATTCTATTGACATCTGTGCCCACGATTGGTAGGATTCTGACCTTGTTTGGCACTTAGAGTCAAAATTGGAGATTTGTTGTCATGCTTTCCGTTCGTGAGGCCGCTGAGGTGCTTGGCGTCTCGCAGAAGA
>CAZDTD010000028.1:0-30072 GCA_964507995.1 uncultured Pirellulales bacterium
CCAAGACCAACGAAGGCCTCGGCGAGATCGGTTCCGGCGAAGCGATGGCCGCCACGGCCATCGCCCTGCTCCGCAAGAAACCCCGCCGGACGCTGTAACCCAGATACTGAACCCTCATCTCTGTCTTCTTCGGATTTTCCTCTTATATCACCCCCTCCTTCTGACGATATCCCGAGATAGGATGGAAGCTCAAGCGAGGGATTGCACAGTGCCTGGGCTGAAGGTGCCTTGACGATTGCCATTGGATTCTGCCGGCTTTGGCCTGCGCAAATCACTTGGCATCGAGGGTGAACAAATGATGTCTTCAGATGAACGGATGAAAGCACGCGAAGTATGGTCCAAATACTTCGAGGACCTCAAGAGATACGGAGTCCCTCACGACTTCAGACCGCGTGAACTGGCAGGTTTGTATGCGGTTGCCTCTATCTGCTACGATGACAGTAATCACAAACCGTTGATTGAAGACGGTCTGTTTGATCGTCTCTGCACGTGGCTTTATGAACACTATGATGAGTGTGTGGCTGCCGGGGCAGATATGCTCGACCGAGATCTTTTGCACTGCTGTTCCGGTCACGATACAAGGATATTTGTCAAGCCGTATCACGAAGTCGCAGAGGTGTTTCTCGGCCATGCATGTCAATGCCTCAAGTGCAGGCTTGAAGCCAATGTACAGATACAGGCCGTTCCGCCCTTAGTAACCGACCATAGTTCTCGCCAAGAAGCAAGAACACATGGGAATGGGAGACTGAACATGACGATAGTGGAACTCGAGAAGACAGTATGGGAACAGGACGGAGTCCGCATTGTCGTCAGGGACCGATCAGCAGCAAGGGTCAATGCATACGCATATACGAATGCTGCCAAAGAGAATTGGAGCGTCACGGAGTTCTTGAGGACCCGCATCAGCCCTCTGGTCGAGAGTAGGGAAGTGGCGGTGGTAGAGGGCAGTGGCAGAATCGCCAATGGCAGAAAACTTCTGAAGACCATTCGAGAATCATACAACTGAGACCCGCAAGCCAGTAAGCCGCTGGCTGAACTGATTTCCAGTGGGTCATGAAGCCCAGGACAGGGCGGGTTTCTTGCCGATCTTGGCGCATTCGCGTTGATAGAGGTTGCTGGGGTTCTGGTACGGGATGCCCGGCTTGCGCCGTTTGGAGTTCCGCCTTCAGGCGGTCGGGATGTTTGGAATTCCGCGTTCACGCGGCGCGGTCCCTGCCGCTGAAAGGAAGAACACCGAGCCGGCTGAAGCCGGAACTCCGAACGTTGAACAAGACCGCCTGAAGGCGGAACTCCAAACCCTGTCAACCTTGCGTCTGTCACGCGAGTGGGGTAGACTCTCGTCATGTCCCCGCCCGATTATCGCTGGCGTCAGCTCACGGCCGAGCAGCAGGCCGAGTTGCTCACATGGCGTAAGACACACGGGTATCCATGGCACTCACCGCCCCACCGCGCCGACGTGGGTCACCTGCGATTCCATATCACCGCGGCCTGTTTCGAGCATCAACCCTATATCGGTTACAGCCCGGCACGCCTGGACACTTTTGCGCGGGATCTGCTCGGCCTGGTCGCGACCTGTGGCAGCCAGACATTGGCGTGGTGCGTACTGCCGAATCACTACCATGTATTGGTCGAGACCCCGGACATCCCCGCCCTGTTGCACGAGTTGGGCCGGCTTCACGGGCGCACGTCGTATGTCTGGAACGGCGAGGAGAACACACGGGGACGCAAGGTCTTCTTCTGTGCCGTGGAGCGCACGATGCGGTCCGAGCGGCACCTCTGGGCAACGATGAACTACGTGCATCACAACCCGGTCCATCATGGTTACGCGGAACGCTGGACGGATTGGCCGTGGAGCAGCGCGACGGAGTTCCTGGCCCAGACCGATCCGGACGAAGCGAAACGCATCTGGCGGGAATACCCAGTCGGCGATTACGGCCAAGGGTGGGACGATCCGACGTTATAAGCGCTTGGAGTTCCGCCTTCAGGCGGCTCAGCTTGCTCCCTGAAAGAACTTAACACGGAACCGACTGAAGACGGAACTCCCAACAGAACAAGACCGCCTAAAGGCGGAACTCCAAACGGCGTTTCCCCGTGGGTCAGGAGGCCCAGGAGAGCACTGGCTTCTCGACGACCCGGGCGAGCGTTGACCAATTCCGTTTCCCTCGATAGAATGCCTCCGTTGGTAGTGATCGGTGATGGTGGCTGACAGAATATCAAGAAAGATACTATGGCTTTACACCTTTACAATAGTCTGACGCGACGAACGGAAGAATTCAAGCCGCTGGAGGAGGGACGGGTCGGGATGTATGTCTGCGGGCCGACCGTTTACGGACATGCCCACCTCGGGCACGCCAAGAGCTACGTCAGCTTCGACGTGCTCGCGCGGTATCTGCGATACCTCGGCTACAACGTCACCTACGTGCAGAACATCACCGACGTAGGCCACCTGACCGACGACGCCGACGCAGGCGAGGACAAGATCGCCAAGGCCGCCCGCAAGGAGCGAAAGCACCCGATGGCCCTGGCCGAGTACTACACCCGCAGTTTCTTCGAGGACATGGACAGGCTCAACTGCGTCCGGCCCGATATCAGTCCGCGAGCCAGCGGGCACATCGTCGAGCAGATCGAGCTGGTCAAGACCCTCCTGGCGAAGGGCTTTGCCTACGAGATCAACGGCTCGGTGTACTTCGACGTCTCGAAGTTCTCGGGTTACGGCAAGCTCTCGGGGCGGAATATCGAAGAGATGATCGCAGGCGCTCGCGTCGAGGTCTCGGCAGAGAAGAGGAATCCCGCGGACTTCGCGCTCTGGAAGAAGGCCGAGCCCAACCACATCATGCAGTGGCCCAGCCCCTGGGGCATGGGCTATCCCGGCTGGCACCTCGAATGCTCCGTCATGTCCATGAAGTACTTAGGCAAGACGCTCGACATCCACGGCGGCGGCTTGGAGAACCAGTTCCCCCACCACGAGTGCGAGATCGCCCAGTCGGAGGCGGCCAACGACGCTCCGTTCGTCCGCTACTGGGTGCACAACAACATGGTCACCGTGGACGGCCAGAAGATGGGCAAGAGCTTAGGCAACTTCATCACGCTCAAGCAGGCCTTCGCAGGCGTGCATGACCGACTGACCCAGGCGTACGACCCCCTCGCGGTCCGCCAGCTCATCCTGAACAGCCACTACCGCAGCCCGCTCGATTTCTCCGATGCGGCCCTGTTCGCCGCCCAGAGCGGCAACCAGAAGATCGGCGAGGCCGTCCGCGCCCTGCGAAAAAGGCTCATCGCCGCACCGGCCGGCGACATCGACCTGGAGGTCCTCAAGCAACTGGAAGAGGCGAGGACGAAGTTCGAGGACGCGATGAACGACGACCTCAACACCGCAGTCGCTCTGTCGGTGCTCTTCGATCTCGTGCGGATCAGCAACAAAGCGGTCGAAGACCGAAAGAGCACAGGCGAGACGCTCGGCGCCATCCATGACTCCTTCACCAAGCTCGGCGGCGACGTCCTGGGCATCGTGACAGATCAGTGCGCCGAATCCGGCGCCGTTAACGAGCAGGCGGTGGACAAGCTCGTCGGCCTGTTCATCACGCAGCGAGCCGAAGCCCGAAAGGCGAAGAACTTCGCCCAGGCCGATGCGATTCGAGCCAGGCTCGACGAGGCCGGCATCGTCCTGGAAGACGGGCCGCAGGGCACGCAGTGGAGATGGAAATAGCCTCAAGTCCCCGAAAGATGCACGGACAATACCAAAGGTAGCAGATGTTTGATTTCATCAAGAGAGCTAAGAAGCCAAGACCCCTGACAAGACCTTTCATTGCCATCCTTGATGGCTATTGTGAGAGTCTCAGGAGGGAGCTTGAGCGGATTGGCATCGGCTCTGACGAAGCAACCAGACTGGAATTAGCTCTCTTTCTTCTGTTCCGTGCCGACTTCGTTCTTCAGAAATCACCCAATCCGGCCCACAGACAGCTATTCTTCGAGGCATGCGTCAGGGAGGTTGTGAAGAACATCTCGCTCCCACTCCTGGACGTGTGCTACTTGAGATTGGAGATATACGGCCAGATCTATAATGATGTCGATAACAAGACGGATGGCGTGTTCTCCAAAGAGTTCTTGGATTTCTCCTACAACTGGTTGATTAGTGCGATCAAGCTAAGCAAGAATGAATACAGCCTCATGGTGACTGAGCGATATATACCGTTATCTCTTGACGCCTTTACAGACCTCCCAATCAAGATGATGCTGCAAGAGTTGGATACTCATTACATGAAGCCGTTTGCTGATTACGTGAGCGACATTCGGAAATCCATGTGCTGAATGTATCACCCATGATAAGAAGAAGTAGACAAGCGTTACTCCGATCTATCCACACCTCGGTGACAGCAGCTATGCTTGCCAAGAAGCCCGCGGCAACCGGGGACGCCGTCCCCGGCCCCCTGGCATTTTGCGCTTTAGGCCAGCAGCATGATAGAAGAGCAAGGCGATGCCTCCCTGATGACGGCATCGCCCCTGCCACTGGACTGCTGCGGCGCTCAGGATGCTTGCCAGCAGAGCCTTATCCTCCACAGCAGCACCGCCAGATTACCTGCAACTCCTGTAGACAACAAGAGTCCGGCTCATGGAGCCTCCATCTTTCCTGCTATTGGCCCAAAGCGGAAAATGCCGGGGGACTGGGGGCAGAGCCCCCAGGGAGCAGGTTGCAGTCGAAATCTTCAGAGGCATCGTCTGCCGCTCAGGACCCGCCATTCCGAAGGCTGAGTGATCAATGCCCAGCTCAATAGTAAATAGTAAATCGTCAATAACAGATCCCACGCGGGTTCTGGGCATCGACCCGGGTTTGCGGGTCTGCGGCTACGCCTGCGTCGAGACGGACGGCAATCGCGAGGTCGTCGTCGAGGCAGGCGTGTTTCGGACCACGTACGATCTGCCAATCGAACTGCGTCTGGACGAGATCGCCCTGGACATCGAGACGCTGCTGAACCGGCTCGCTCCTCATATCGTCGCGGTCGAGGAGGTCTACTCGCACTATGCCCACCCGCGGACCGCGATCTTGATGGGACACGCTCGCGGCGTTATATTGCAGAAGTGCGCCCGGGCGCACATCGAGGTCAGGAGCTTCGCGGCCACGCGGATCAAGAAGTCGGTCACCGGCAACGGCCGGGCCTCAAAGGAACAGATGCAGAGGACGATCCAGACGATTCTGGGTTTGCCGGAACTGCCGTCGCCGCCCGATGTAGCCGATGCAATGGCCGCAGCGCTGTGCTGCGCGAATGCTTTGAATCGTATCATTGAATAGCAGAAAAACAGGCCTGTCAGATGAAACCGCTGCGGTTTACAGCCTACTTTCTTTGCACTCGCGATCGCGAGGACCGCAAGGGCATTCGACTGGAGTGGATCGAGCGGACCGTGGCTCACCCAATCGGCGAGTACGTGCAGACTGACAGACGGATTCGCCGTTGGGCCAGAATTCCAGAGGCCGACGGCAGAGTCTTACGCGTCGTGTTGTTGGAGGATGGCCAAACCGTTCACAACGCATTCTTTGACCGATCCTATCGGGAGGCAGACAATGAACGTTAGGTATTTCCCGGACACAGACACCCTTCTGGTGAACTTCAGTGACAGGACAATCTCAGAGACGCGGGATCTGACCGAGGATATCCTCGTGGAGTTGGATGAGAATGGACGCTTGGTGAGCATGACGATTGAGCACGCCAAGCAACAGATGAACGTCACAGAATTCACCTATCAATTGGCCACAACTTGATGCAGGCCGGAGAAAGATGAGGATTGATGAAGGACGATGGATCATGGATGATTCGAGCGGTCCGGTCTTTCCGCTGCAATTATCCATAATCCATCATCCATAATCAATAAGAACCATGATCGCCGGAATCGAAGGAAAACTCGTTCAGCTCAACACCGAGACCGGACAGGTCCGAGTCGGAGCGGTCACCTACGAAGTCATGCTGCCCGGCTACTGCGTCGCGGCACTGGCCGGCCGGATCGGCGAGGACATCTCCCTGTGCACGATGGAGTACTACGAGGGCAGTCTTGGCGGCGGCAACCTCATCCCGCGTCTGGTCGGCTTCCTGAGTCCGACCGAGCGGGAGTTCTTCGCCGCGTTCACCAGCGTCAAGGGCTTGGGCATCCGCAAAGGCCTGCGGGCGCTGAGCATCCCCATCGCGGACGTCGCGGCTGCGGTCGAAGCGGGCAACGAGAAAATCCTCATGACGCTCTCCGGGATCGGACGCAAGATGGCCCAGCAGATCGTCAGCGAGCTCAAGGGCAAGCTCGAAGCGTTCGCCTTCGGCGCCGCGCCGGCCGCAGCAGCTTCGCAGACGCGTCTGAAATCCTTCCAGGCGGAGGCAATCGAGATCCTCGTCGCCTGGGGCGAGAAACGCAACGAGGCGATCGAACTGGTCGAGCTGGCAAGCCAGAAGCACCCCGACATCGACACCGCCGAAGCGCTCGTTCCACTCATTTACCGGCTCAAACAAGGCATCGAAGTCTGACGATTTGCCCTTGACCGGCATTTCTTCACGTGCATATCATACACGAGTCTTTTGACAGGATTCGAGGACGGAACGTTTTCTTTGCTCATGGGAGGCGCTATGCGAACGATTGCGATTGCAGCAGCGTGGTCGATTCTCTGGGCTTCGACTTCCACAGCGACGGATTACATGCCGCTCAAGGAAGGCAACCAGTGGAACTACACCATGTCCAACGGAATGCAGGTGACCACGAGGGTCAGCGGGTTCGAGGATGTGGGCGGCATCCGCTGCGCCGTCCTGGACACAACGATGGCCGGCCAGACAAGCCGGGAGTACGTGGCCGGCGACTCGCAGGGAGTCAAGTCCTATATGAGTCAGATGCAGGGCCAGCAGTTCCGTTACGACCCACCTGTGTTGCGGATCAAGCTCCCCTACCGCCAGGGCGACGCCTGGCAGGCGACATTCAACCAGATGGGCATGGCCATGACGACGAATTTCCAATCGACGGGCCAGGAGCAGATTCAAACGCCGGCGGGCGTCTTCGACTGCATCAAGATCCAATCCTCCATGGACATGGGCGGCCAGACAACAACCGCGACAATCTGGTACGCCGACGGGATCGGACCGGTCCACCAGGTCATGCAGATGGTCGGACAGCAGATCACCCTTACGCTGGTTTCGACCAATGTCAGACCGGCGCCGGCACAGACGCAGGAACCCCAGCCTGCTCCGACAGTCCAGGCGACCGGTGAGCTCCGTTGTCCCCAATGCGGCGCGAAGGCGCAAGCCGGCGCGAAGTTCTGTCCCGAGTGTGGGACGAAGCTCGCACCGCCCAGGCCGGCGGCACTGACGAACTGCCCCAAGTGCGGCGTGAAACTCCCGGTCGGAGCAAAGTTCTGTCCGGCCTGCGGCGAGAAAATCCCAACGCAGGCGACGCCGCAACTGCAATCGGAGCCGGCGCCGCCGCCAGCGCCGACTGAAGGACCGGCGATGGAAAGGTATCAGTCTGCCGACGGCAAGGTCGTGCTGTACAAGCCCGCGGGCTGGCAGGTGACTGAAGGGGAAATGTTCGGCCAGGGCGTCTACACGGTCGTCGTGATGGAGCCGCAGGAGAACGCGGTCGCCCTGTTCATGACGTTCCCGGTGAGTCCCGAGATCAAGGATTCCGTCGCATTGGCGGCCAAGTGCATCGCGGCGTTGCGCGAGGAGTATCCCGACTTGCAGGCGGCCAACATGAACTCGACGGCGGATCGAGGACGCACGATTGCAGAACTGACGTTGACGGACGAAGGAGAGAAAGGCACCGGTCACGGCTACTTCTTCTGTACGCAGAGCATCGGGACTTTCTACCTGCTGCTCGCTAAATCCGAGATGTGGGACGAGCTTCGTCCCACGTTGACTGCCATCATGGCCAATCTGGCCTACGCCCCGCAGGGCGTGGCCGCCGTGCAGGATCAGGCTCAGAGAGCGGTTGAGGCAACACCCGTTGCCGATGGGACTACACTCTCACCTGCGGTGCTCATCAGGCAGGCGTCGCAGAGACCCGGAAAGCAGCTTCCCCTCCAGCCGGCGACGCTGCCCGATCAGTCCTTGTCGCTCCAGATACCACAGGCTTGGAATCTGGAGGGTCAGAAAGTCCAGTTCATCCTTACGAACAACCCGCAGACAAGAACGCATGGCATGGGCTACGTCTGTCACACGATCATTCCGATGGAGGGCATCCAAGTCCCCGGCACAATCAATATGCCGTATCAGGCGCCGCCGCAGGCATTGAGTCTTGTCTTGGAATTGGGCAAAACCAGCAGGAACGTGCAGGTCATCAGTCAGTGCGGATCCGAACAGGTGTTACCGGAATTTGCCAAGACGGCTCAGCAGATGCGGGCCCAGGGATACCAGGTCGATTACCGTCTGCTTCACGTCCGCTTCCAGAACGTCCCGACCGGGACGGCGCTGCGAGGATTGTTCAGCGTCATGTGCTCGACTCAGTCGATGAGCCCTGTCTGGCAGGTATCCGTTCAAGGCAGTTGGGCCCCGGAGAATGAGTTCGACGAGTGGCTGCCTCTGTACATGCGAATCGAGAAGACCTGTCAGATCAACCAGCAGTGGATGGCACAGGACGCACAGAATCGGGCCGTCGTACAGCAGCAACTGAACCGCAATCTGCAAAGGTCCATCGCCGAGAAGGACCAGGCATTCGACAGCTACCTGGACAGCCTGCAAGACGCCAGTCGCAGCCGCGATTACACCGCCCACATGTGGAGCCAGACGACGCTCGGCCAGGGCACCTGGGTCGCGGAAAACGAGGGGGCCAGGGTCTACCAGACGGACGACTGGGGCATCCAGGGTCCCGAGGGCCGGATCGACAGTCAGGCCTACAACACGACCCACTTCACAGGCGAAAACCCCTGGGGCGGCGCCGACCTCGAACTGGTCGATACCCGCGCCGAGTACGAACGATACATTGCAAATCGGTGAGCCTTGCAGTTTCCCGCAAATCGGGTAAGCTGTCGGCATGGCAATAGGCAGAATCATCAGCGGACAGTCCCTGAGCGAGGCCGAGGAGAGCTTCAACGTATCGCTGCGTCCGAAGTCGCTCGGCGAGTGCATCGGGCAGAAAAACGTTCGAGAGAAGCTCCAGATCGCCATCACCGCGGCCAAGCAGCGAGGCGAGCCCCTGGAGCACATGCTCTTCTACGGTCCTCCCGGCCTCGGCAAGACCACCCTGGCGAACGTCGTCGCCAACGAGATGGGCGCGAGAATCCGATGCAGTTCCGGCCCGGCCCTCGTCAAGGCCGGCGACGTCATGGGCATGCTCAGCAACATCAACACTGGCGACGTCCTCTTCATCGACGAGATCCATCGGCTCAGCACGACGGTCGAGGAGTTCATCTACCCGGCGATGGAAGACTTCCGCGTCGATTACACGGTCGACAGCGGCATGCACGCCAAAACGATCAACTTCCCGCTCAAGCGCTTCACCCTGATCGGCGCCACCACCCGCGCGGGCCTGCTCAGCGCGCCGCTTCGCAGCCGGTTCGGCATGCTCTACCACATGGATTTCTACAGCACGACCGAGCTGACGGAGATCCTCAGCCGGTCCGCGCAGTTGCTCAAGCTCGCTTGCGACGAAGGGACGCTCGAACTGATCGCGGCCCGCTCTCGGGGCACGCCGCGAATCGCCAACCGCCTGCTCAAGCGGGTCCGGGACTACGCCCAGGTGAAAGGCACCGGCACGCTCAGCACGAAGATCGTGGACAGCGCCCTCAAGATGGAGCAGATCGACGCACTGGGTTTGGACGAACTCGACCGGTCGTTCCTCAAGGCCCTGGCGAACATCTACGACGGCGGTCCGGCCGGCATCGAGGCCCTCGCCGCGACGCTGGGCGAGGAACGCGACACCCTGGAAGACGTGGTCGAGCCCTACCTGCTGCAGATCGGCTTCGTCCGTCGGACCAAACGGGGTCGGGAGATCACGACGAAGGCCTGCGATCACCTCGGGCTCAACGTCACCCAAAAGAAACAGACGGTCAGCGAGCCCGAGCTGTTCGACGCCGAAGAGGTATAGCGCAACTCACCCGATGTACGTCGGATCGAGCCTTCGCAGGAGTCTTTGGCCCATCCGATACGAGCAGTACGTCATGAAAAACGCGCTGAGCACGTCGATGCTGTAGTGCAGGTGCATCGCGAGAACGACCATCCCCATCACGACGGACCCGACGAGGAACACGTAGCGCAGCGGGCTGTGCCGGAACAGGTAGAAGCCGAGGAACGGCATGGCGGTGTGACCCGAGAAGAACATGTCGTTCTCGAAGTACAGTTTCTCGAAAAAGGAGGGAAATCCCACGGAGACGGCGCCCGCCGGGGTCTCCAGGTGCGTGAAGAGCATGAACACGGACCGCAGGATCAGGAGCAGACTGAACTGAATCGCCACGATGTGAAGCGTCCGCACGCGGAAGAGAGCCGGGTACAGGAACATCGTGACGATCAGGCCGATGTAGCCGTAGACAAAGAGGAAGCTCATATCGATGGCCTGGAACCGATCCAGGATCAGGTCCGGAACCTTGGCGCCTCGCGTGACGGTGACGTATGCGCCGCAGTAGTAGTCCGCGCCCAGTGCGACGGTCGTGAGAATTGCCGCGAAGACGAGCAGACGCCTGCATGCAATTACGTCTGCGATCCAATCCAGCAGACCTTCCCGCACACGCTGGCGCAACGTCAGCCGCTTCGCATCCTCCAATGGAACCTGTCTAAGCCGCGGCCTCTGCATCGGCATTGCGGATGTTGTTCCGGCAACCGTCATATCATCCCCTTTCGGGGTTCCCAGCCCCATGGTTCGTATTGAGGGGCCCTTGTACGTACTCCGCCAGCCTCAACCGATGCCCCAGCAATGCCGTGAGGTGGCGAATCAGAATCCTCTCGATCTCATCGAGTGTCTGGCCATCAGCATTAGCAATTTCCCCCACATTGGTCAAGTACTTTGCGGCCTTTGAGCCCAGAAGAATCCGGTCCGGGAAGCTCATTTCGCAATCCCGGCAGATCAGGCCGTTAGCCGAATGGCTGAAGTAACTCTGGCGCCAGGCCTCCGAGAAGGCCGTCTTGCAGTTGACGCATCTGTTCAGAACCGGTTGCAGGCCCACCTCGTGCAGCAGGACGAGTTGAAAGAGAATCAACCGGATCAGAATATCTCGACGATTCAGCTCCAGACGCCCTTCCTCGACGTCCTCGAGGAATTGAACGAACTGATCGAAAAGACCGGGGTGCGGGTCGTACTCATCCGTCAACGCATCCACCAGCTCGGCGACAAACTGGACGCATTGGAGTGCGTACAAACTCCGACGCAGCTCCCCCCGCACCGGTTTCGGCTGGAACTCCGTCAACGTGGCCAGGCTCTCCTTGCGGGCGCCGGAAAACACGATGTCGCCGAAGGAGAGCACCTCGATCGGACCGTCGAACGGCGACTTCGGACGCTTGGAGCCCTTGGCCAAGGCGCGAATCTTCCCCGACAGCCGTCCGAACAGAACGACGACTTGGGACGTTTCGGAATAATCGACAGTCCGGATGCAGACCGCCCGATCCTTGGCCAACATGGTTATCACTCACCGACCTTTTGAATCCTGACCCGCTTGACGCGCCGGGGCTCGGCCGAGGCGATGGTGATCTTGAGGTTCTCGTAGTGGAAATCCTCGCCGGCCTTCGGCACATACCCAAGGCGGGAGAACACGAAGCCGCCCACGGTGTCGTAATCCTCGTCCTCGGGCAGACCCAGCTCATACTCGTCGTTCAGGTCTTCCACATAGGTCCTGGCGTCCGCCTCGATCGTGTTCTCGTCGATCTTTCGGACCGATTCCCGCCGGGCTGCGTCGTACTCATCCGCAATGTCGCCCACCAGTTCCTCGATGATATCCTCGAGCGTGACGATCCCCGCCGTGCCGCCGTATTCATCCAGGACAACCGCGAGGTGGAGTTTCTGGTTCTGGAACTCGTGGAGCAGGGCGCGCAGAGGCTTCGTCTCCGGCACGAAATAGGCCTCGCGAATCCTCGCTCGCAGGCTGAATCCCTCGGGGGGCGAGCCGATTTCCGCCAGGAGATCCTTGGCGTAGATCAATCCCACGATATTGTCGATCGTCCCTTCGTACACCGGGATTCGCGAATGTCCTGCCTCCCGGATCGTCTCCACGACGGTCGCCAGACCGGCACAGACATCGACTGCGATCAGATCGGTGCGGGGCGTCATGATCTCGCCGGCAGTTCTCTCGGCGAGGTCCAGAACGTTCTCGATCATCTCCTGCTCTTCCTCGTCGACGGCCCCATCGATCCGGCGTTGTTCGAGGTCTTCGAGGAACTCCTCCTGCATCTGGTCCTGCTCGTCTTCCGGCGTGGGCTCCGGCACGCCGGCCAGGCGACGCACAAAACCGTCATAGAGCTGCAGGATATACAGGATCGGAGCCGCCACTGCGGTGAATGCAGCGAGAATCCAGTAGGTCCGACTGATCAGCGTCTCCCCGGCGTACTTCGCCCAGGCATAGGGAATCGCCAGACTGAAGACGGAGAAAATCGCCAGGGAAGCGACAAACGCGATGAGATAGTCGGCCGGGGTCAGCTCTGTGTGCAGCGTCCCCATCAGCGCCACCATGAGCAACAAGGCCCCCATGTTGAAGACGAGACGATAGAACGCACAGGCGAGGATCAGCCGATCCGCATTCTGCACCACTTTCTCGACCAGTTCGGGCCGCTCCTCGCCAGCGGCCGTCTTGAACGCCTCTTGCAGCCGCACGCGAGAGAATACGCGAAGCGCGTTGGAATTGACGGAGAAGAACGATGTCGCTCCGACGAAAAGGCATATCAGCAGCGTCACCCAACCGATAAAGCCCACCTGTAGGCACCCCTCAAGGAAATCTTCAAATGCCGGCCCGCCAACTCACTGCCGCCGAGCGCCGCTATTATACACGGGTCCGTAGCCCAGATGTTGCAGAATCTCGTCCTCCGTCCGGTGCATCCGGCGGGCCTGCTCGGCGGTGGCGTCGTCGAACCCCAGATTGTGCAGCAATCCGTGGGCGACGTACAGCATCAGCTCCACCTGGGCAGCGTGTCCCCGCCGGGCCGCCTCCCTCGCGGCCAATTCGCCATTGACGATCAGATCGAACACCCGCGGCTCTTCCAGATTCGCATCGTCCGACAGGTCGAAACTCAGGGAATCGGTCGTCCCTTCGTGGCTCAGAAACCGCATGTTGAGTTGGGATATCTCCGCATCATCGACAATCCCGACGCTGACGACGGCCTGCGCCACATCGAACCGTCTGCAGATTGTCCGCACGAGCTTCTTGAGCTTCGAAGCGTCTACGGGATAACCGCGGAACTGCCTTGTGATCTGGATCGCGATCATTCGAAAACCACTTACGTCTCGACCATCTTGGGCAGGCCCGGCTTCGAGACGCGATCCAGACGCGGGGCCGGGGCATCCGGAGCGGTGGGATAGGCAATGCGACCGTGGTAGTGAGCGGCCAGCGATTTCGACAGGCTCGCCTCGATCTGGCTGAGTTCGCGCAACGTCAGGTCGCATTCGTCGAACTGGCCGTCCTGCAGGCGTTTCATGGCGATGTTGTGTACGACCGCCTCGACCCGGGCCAGCGTCACTTCCGACAACGACCTGACGGCTCCCTCGACCGCATCGGCCAACATGATGATGGCCGCCTCCTTGGCCTTGGGCTTGGGGCCCGCGTAGCGGAACTCGCTCTCGCTCGGCGGATTCACGATGGGCTTTCTCCCGGACTCGTCACATTCCTGGTCTTCGTACTTCTTCCTGGCCTCGTGGTAGAACGGCTCGACCAGCGTCGTGCCGTGATGGGTCTCGATGAACTGCCGCAAAACGCCGGGCAGGCCGAACTCCTTGGCCATCTCGACGCCGTCCTTGAGAGAGTTCCTTGTGCTTGCTGGCCGAGCCCATCTCGTTCTCGGTGAAGTATTTGGGCTTGTTGATCTTCCCGATGTCGTGGTAGTAGGCCCCAACGCGACACAGCAGGCCATTGCAACCGATCGCCTCGGCGGCCGCCTCGGCAATCGAGCCGATGAGCAGACTGTGACTGAACGTCCCCGGCGCTTCCATCGCCAACTTCCGCAGCAGCGGCTGGTTCGCATCCGAGTAATCCAGCAGCGTCATGCTCGTGGCGATATGGAATACCCTCTCGATCAGCGGAAGCAGGCTCTGGACCAGCAGGCCGGCAATGAACGCCCCGCACGCATGGAATCCGGCCGTCAGGAACACCGTGGTCTGTTTCGGCGGCTCGCCCAGGAAATTCAGATATACGACCGAGGAAGCCGTGACGAACACCACGACCGCGGACAGGGCGCTGACCTCCAGCAGCTTCATCCGGGTGCGGATCTCCTTCAACGAGAAGCAGCAGATTTCCGCGCCGCTCATCATGGTCAGGAACAGTCCGATCCCCTGTAACTGGAAGCCCTGGTCGTGCCTCGGTCCGACAGCCATAGCCGCCAGCACGCAGTATAACGTGGTCATCCCGACGGCAAACCGCTGGTCGTAGGCAATGACCAGCACAATGGCAAACAGCACGGCGGTGCCAGTTCCCCAACTTGGTCCCCAGAGCGCCTCGCCGCTGGAGAGCGAGCAGATCTTTGCAATCGCCAACAGAAACGGCATCAGGAAAGCAAGAGCGGTGGCTCTCGCGTGATTGCGGAGCAGACGCGGCTGATAGTGACAAATGTAGAAGGCCGCACCCAACGCCATGAGGACATTGAGCACCGCCAGCGCCGCGACGGCGCGATTGCGCTGCGTCTGCATCAGTCCAAACGAAAGCACGCCAAAGGTCAGTACGACAAAGACCAGCCACAACAGGAACGAAGCCGCAAGGCCCGCGTCCGCGTGCAGGCGGCACCACCAGGACCGTTCGCTGGCAATGGTCCGACGAACCTGGTTTCTCCGGGGGCTTGTCTTCTTAAAGAACGCCATGCCGCATGCCCCTTTGACACACTGAGTCCAAACACGCCATAGGACTACGCCTTTGCATCAATCCGGCCGACATCATGAGGTCTCGCGGCTCCTCGACCGTTTCGCCGCTTTTTGCCTCTGGGCATACGCCTCGACGATATTCTGAACCAGCCGATGCCGGACGATGTCGCCCTGATCCAACTCCACCGTGCCGATCCCCTCGACCCCACCGAGGGTCTCCATCGCTTCGACCATGCCACTCTTCTGGTTTGCGGCCAGGTCCACTTGGGTGATGTCGCCGGTGATGATCATTTTCGAGCCGTGCCCGAGCCGAGTCAGGACCATCAGCATCTGCGAACCCGAGGTGTTCTGGGCCTCGTCGCAAATGATCGCGGCCTCGTTCAGGGTCCGGCCCCGCATGAAGGCCAGCGGAATGATCTCGATGACGTCGAGTTCCATGAGCTTCCGCATCTGGGCGAAGTTCATCATGTCCTCAATGGCGTCGAAGAGCGGGCGCAGGTACGGATTGACCTTGGCCGCAATGTCGCCCGGCAAGAAGCCGAGCTTCTCGCCGGCCTCGACGGCAGGACGGGCCAGCACGATCCGGCGGATCTGCCGTTTTTTGAGCATCGAGACAGCCACCGCGACCGCCAGGTACGTCTTGCCTGTCCCGGCGGGCCCCGTGCAGAAGGTCACATCGTGGTTGAGCATCGCCTCGATGTACTTCACCTGTCCCGGCGTGGACGGCTCGATCACCTTGTTCGAGTAAACCGTGACAGCCTTGTTGCCCTGGGCCCGATCCGCCGGCGGCCCCTGCTCGATCAGGTCTGTCACATCTTCCGCCGTCAGTTGCTTGTATTTGAGCAGATGCTTCTGCATCCGGTCGAGAACTTCGGTGGCGCGATTGACGTTCGTCTCGGCGCCGCCGATGCGCAAGTCGGACTCGCGGGCAACGATCTGCACGCCGAGAGTTCGGCGCAACAACCGGAGATGACTGTCGGCGGGGCCGAAGAGGTCCAGTTGCTTGTCAGGATCCAGTTGTACAGTTACTTCCAAAACGGTTCTCGCTCCTGCGATACCGAATCTGTCCCGCCTGGGGCCCTATCTACGCCGCCAGGGCGAAGAACAGGTACGCGACCGGCGCCGCGAACAACGGTGAATCGATCACATCCAGTATACCACCGAAACCAGGCACACGGTTCGAGGAATCCTTCTGCTGCGCGTCGCGCTTGAGCATGGACTCCGTCAGATCACTAAGCTGGCCGACGACGGCCATCGAGGCCCCAAACACCGGGGCAAGCCAAACCGGCATTATACCCAGAACCAGCGCAAACGCCAAGCTTACCACGATGGCGAAGACCACGGCGCCGCCCAGCCCCTCCCAGGTCTTGCCGGGACTGACGCTCGGCGCCAGCTTGTGCCTGCCAAAGAGCTTACCAAACGTATAAGCCCCTATATCAGAACACTTTACGACAAATACGAAGGCCAGAAACTCACGGGGCCCGCCGTCAATTCGGACGCCCAGGATGAACGAACCGAGAAGCCCGAGGTACAGCAGGGAAAAACAACTGATTCCGCAGTTGGCCAGCACACCGGCAGTGCCGAATCGCTTTTGCTGCCATGCCATCATGCCGGCAAGCGTCAATGCTGCTGCCAACGAAAGATAGCCTCCCGCCGGAATGGACACGAGTTGAGCTGCCCACCAACTTGTCGAGAACAGAATCAGCCCGACGGCACAGACAGGGTTTAAGACGACCAACCCCCTTGCAGCCGCAAGTCGGGACAACTCGAAGCCCCCCAACGTCACAGCGCACAAGACCAGAAGGGCTACGAGCGTACCCTGAATCTGCCGGTCATCGGCGGTTGACGCAGTAACAGAACCGTCCAACCAGCCGTCAAGCAGGACGAAACCGGCGAATACCGCGGCCATCAAGGACCCGAATAGCAGTCTGTATTTGAGCATGGCTACCGTATGGACAAGGCGGATCGGCGAAACCGAAACAAGGTCGGAAACCACAACAGCATCCCCGACCTTCTAACTCCTCACCTTCTTAGTCTCTGTCTTCTCACAAGCGCCCGGGCTGGGATTGATCGCGCCAAACCGCCTGTTCCTGGCGGCATAGGCGCAAATCGCCTGATCCAGCGATTCGTCGTTGAAGTCCGGCCAAAGGGTATTGGTCACATAAAACTCGCTGTAGGAGATCTGCCAGAGCAGAAAGTTGCTGACTCGCAGCTCGTTGGCCGTGCGAATCAGCAGGTCGGGATCGGGCACGCTTGCCGTGTACAGGTGGCTACTGACACAATTCTCGTCGATATCCTCCGGCTTGAGCCGGCCTTCGACGCAGGCCCGCGCGATGGCCTTGGTGGCGTCGACAATCTCCGCCCTGCCGCTGTAGTTCAAAGCCAGCGCCAAGATCATGCCGGTGTTCGCACGGGTCAGTTCAATCGTCTCGGCCAGGGCCGTGGTGACCAACTCGGGCAACCCCTCCAGCCGCCCGAGGTGAACCAGCTTGACGTTGTCCCGCTCCAGGATCGGCCGAATCCCCACGAGATAGTCCGCATAGATGTGCATCAGGGCGTTGACTTCCGCCTTGGGACGCTTCCAGTTCTCGATGCTGAAGGAGTACAGGGTCAGCGACTGCATCCCGAGGTCCACGCAGGTCTGCGCGATCGTCTCGCCGGTCTTGGCGCCCTGGCTGTGGCCCTCGTACCGGGGAAGGTTGCGGCTCTGGGCCCAGCGGCCGTTGCCGTCCATGATGATCGCGATGTTGCGGGGCATCTGCTCGGGACGAAGCCCAAGTCGAGCCGCAGTGGCCGCGAGTTTCTGATCCATGCTGTGGGTAGTCATTCGAGCTTTGAATTCGAGCTTTGAATTTGTTTCGGGTTTTCGGTTCTCTGGACGCTATTTCATGATGGTCTGACTTCGTTTGGGTCCGACGCCGATCATCTCGACCGGTCGGCCGACGATCTTTTCCATCAACCGGACGTAGGCCTGCGCCGCGGCGGGCAGGTCCTCGAAGCGGGTCACATCGCCGAGGTCGTCATCCCAGCCGGGCAGGGTCTCATAGACCGGCCTGGCCTTGGCCAGCCTGTCGATGTTGGCCGGGAAAAACGTGGTTTCTCGACCCTCGATGTTATACGCCCGGCACAGTTGAAGCTGCTTAAGGCCGGTAAGAGTGTCGAGGTGCATCAAGGCCACGGAATCCACCGAGCCAATCCGGACGCTGTAGGCGGCCGCCACGGCGTCGAACCAGCCGCACCGACGCGGCCGGCCGGTGGTCGTGCCGTACTCGTGGCCCTTGTCGCGAATGTACTGGCCGATCTCGTTTTCCAGTTCCGTCGGGAAAGGTCCCGCGCCAACGCGAGTGGTATACGCCTTGGTAACGCCGATGTACTTGTTCACCATCTTGGCGGGCACGCCGCAGCCGGCCGGCAGGCCCAGCGAGCTGGAATTCGAGCTCGTCACGTAGGGAAACGTGCCGTGATCGAGGTCCAGCAGCGAGCCCTGCGCCCCTTCGAAGAGGACGGACTTGCCCTCGCCGATGACGGTGTGAAGCAGTTCCGTCGTGTCGGTCGTGCAGGGCGCCAGCCGCTGTGCGTAGGTTTTGCAACTCTCGATGATCGCGTCCGCGTTCATCGGCTCGGCCCCATAGAGGGCGACGAAGAGCTTGTTCTTGTACTCGACAATCGTCCGGAGCTTGGCAGCCAGCGCGTCCAGGTCGCGGAAATCGCCCATCCGCACGGCGTAGCTGCGCCCCACCTTGTCCGCGTAGCAAGGCCCAATGCCTCGAACCGTCGTGCCGATCTTCTGCTTGCCGAGCGATTCCTCGCGCAACTGGTCCTCTCGCTTGTGGTAGTCCAGAACGACGTGGGCGTTTTCGCTGATGAACAGCCGGCCGGCCAGGGAGATCCCCCGCTGGGCCAGGCCGTCGATCTCGCCGAGGAGCACTGCAGGGTCCACCACAACCGCGTTGGCGATCACGCACAGCGTGCCCTCGCGAATCGCGCCGCTGGGCAACAGGTGCAATGCAAAGCGGCTGTCTCCGATGACGACCGTGTGGCCTGCGTTGGAGCCGCCGCCGTAACGGACGACAACCTGGCTATCCTCGGCCAGGATATCGACCACCTTGCCCTTGCCTTCATCACCCCAGTGCAATCCGACGACACACGTATTCATTGGACTCGTACTTCCCAAAATCTTCCTGACATGCCACAAAAAGACAAACCGAAATAGGCTACCGGACCCATCCTCTGCGGTCAACCAAATTGTGCCTGAATGTCAAAGTGGCCCATCTGACGAACCCATCCGCGGCCACAGCAGCCTTGTCCCTTTTCGGGCCGGGCGATAGAATGCCCTCGTCGCGTCGTCGGCGCAAGAGCGTCAACGCAATGCCGGTAGGAGCAAATATGCTGCGGACAATCGCATTCTGGGTGGTCATGGGTTGCACACTGATTGGGGGGAGGGCGAAGGCGGCTCAGCCGGCGACGCAGGAGGCCGAACGACTGGTCGAGGCCCTGTCGGGCCCCCAGGCCAACCAGGTTCGCGATGCACGATTGGGCAACTGGTGGCGTGACGCCAAGTTCGGCCTGTTCATCCACTGGGGACCCGCAAGCCTCAGCGGCGCCGAGATCAGTTGGGGCATGAAGGACCGCATCGAAGGCGGCCCGCAGCATCAGAAGGTCGAACGGGACGTCTACATGAACCTCTACCGGCAGTTCAACCCCACGCAACTCGACGCCGACGAGTGGATGCGCCTGGCGAAAGATGCGGGCATGAAGTACGTGGTCTTCGTCACGAAGCACCACGACGGTTTTTCCATGTGGCCGACCGACCAGGTACGGTTCCCGCCAGGGGCTGGCTTCCCGGCACACTACAGTATCGCGGACACCCCCTACCGGCAGGACATCTGCCGGATGATTGCCGACGCAGCCCACAGGCATGGCCTGAAACTCGGCTGGTACTACTCGACGCGAGACTGGACACATCCCGAGTACCTCAAGGGCGACAACAAGACTTACAACAAGTACTACCAGGCCCAGATCCGCGAGTTGTTGACCCGTTATGGGACGGTGGACATGATGTGGTTCGACCACTGCTTCGGCGACTGGAGCCAATACACCCTGGTGGACCTGTTTCAGATGATGTACGGGCTCCAACGCGACCTGCTGGTGAACAACCGCGCCGCCGCGGGACTGCCCAATGTTCCCTCCGACAGGCTCAAGCGACTGGTGGCGGGCGACTACGACACGCCGGAGCAGCGCATCGGCACGTTCCAATACGGACGTGCGTGGGAATCCTGCGTGACCATGACGCACTGCGACGATGGCGGAGGCTGGTCCTATCGGCCGGACGGCCGGACCCGCAGTCTCGACGAATGCATCCAAATGCTGGTCGGCGCCGTCACCGGCGACGGGAACCTCCTTCTGAATATCGGCCCCATACCCACGGGTCGCTTTCAGCCACAGGAGATCGCCAATCTTCAAGGAATGGGCCGGTGGCTTCGAGAATACGGGGAAAGCATCTACGGCACGCGAGGCGGCCCCTATCGCAACGGTTCCTGGGGTGGGAGCTGTCACAAGGACCGCACGCTCTACCTGCACGTACTCCCATGGCCCGGCGACACGCTTCGTTTGCCGCCGCTGAAGGCCAAGGTCCTGCATGCCGCGGTGTTGACAGGCGGCACAATCGAGCTGGAACAAACCGCCGAGGGCCTCACTATCGTTCTGCCGGCGTCACAGCAGAGTAAGACCGACACCGTAATCAAGCTGGAATTGGACTCGCCGGCCCGGGACGAGTTCATCGATGGCAAACCGCTGGACGGTCCGGCTACGTAATCTGGGCGATCAGGTGGTCGAGGACCGGGCCGAGCCGGTCGTACTCGCGGTCGCTCAGCGTCTTCTTGCACTCGCGTCCCTGCTCGTCCTTGTAGTAGATCGTGAAGACGCCTTTCTTGTCGAAGTGCGTCTTGTCGATCTTCTCGATGGCGTCGTAGGGGATTCGCCGCTTGCCCGCGATGAGGAGGGCCTCGTCGCCCGCTACGACCTTGCGGTTGCGGATGGCGTAGAAGTACCCGCCGCAGAACAGCGCGCCCAAGACGAAAAACGGCGGCGATTTCTGGTTGAACACCAGCGTGCTATCCGGCTGGCCCTGCTCGTTCGTGTGGTCCTTGATGAAGCTCTCGTTGATGTACCCGTCGTAGGCGAACCACGCCGCCATCACGAGGCACACTGCCAAGCCAATGTAGAAGTTCTGTCGTTTGTACTTGCTCAGTGGCGCTTCCAATGCCATGGGCTGCTGCCTCTCCTTCTGGGACAAATCTCGCTTGCGCGACTCAAGACGACCGTCGTTGCGCAATGACCTCCGCCAAAGGTTGCACGAAGTAACGAAGTATCTTCTCCGACATCAACTCCTCCGCCATTTGCCACTGCCGCTCGAAGGAGCCGGTGGGGTCGAATCGCTCGTTCGCCTTCGGGTACTGGCGGACCGTCAGCGACAGGGTAATCGCCTCATCGCGATTGGGCTCCTTCTCGCCCGGCTCATAAATGCTCGTCTTGGACTCGATGCTCACACGGGCCTGAATGTGGTCGTCGTCGCCAAGCGAGATAACCATGGCTGGCGAGAACACGATCGGCCGGGTCTGCGGCCAGTCCATCAACCAGCCAAACGCGCTCGAACCAAACAACGCCTCGGAAATTACCTCATCGTGATTGCCGGCGCAGTCGAAATCCATGGCGAGCGTCAGGTCCAGGGAATCGATATCCAACGGCGTAACGCCCAGCATATACGGCATCAGGTCGAGGATCAGCTTGTTCTGCTGGGCGACCTCCTCAATGTTCGCAGGGTTCACCGCGCCGGACCCCACGCGGTCCACCTCCAGACTGACCCAGCGGTATTGCCCGGAGACCGCATCTTCCTCCAGGCAATATTCACCGTTGTCCCTACGGGAAAACCGGCCCATCGTGGGGTACTGGCGCTGGATGCGGTCGAAAAAAGTCAGGATCGTATCCCTCTCGGTGGGCAGATCCAATTCCGTATTCACATACATGTCGATGTAGAAATCATCGCACAGAGAGCCGTAGCTATTCGTCGCCATGGGGGATGAACCCTCCATAGAAGTCTTCCAGTAATCCATCGAGCCGTCCTGCACCCGAACCTCGGGCCTGCACCGGTTCGATTCGTTTCATTATAGCACCTTCAGCGGTTTGCCAAATCTTTTTTCGGTTGGAACCAGCAATTCTCACAGGATTTCGCAAAATCGCCGTCATTGCCCAAGTTTCCATATTCCCGCTTGTCAGGATGTCCGATCGGCAGATGCCGATAGAGCCTTTCACCGCCTACCGCAAGAGCACGAGGATCAGCACCCCCAGGACGATTCGGTACCACCCGAAGGCAATAAACGTATGGCTCTGCACGAATCGCAGGAGCCACTTGACCGCCGCGAAGGCGGTCACCGCCGCGACGAGACCCGCGACGAGCAGTTGCCCCCAGTTCTCGGTCATTTCAACGCCCTGCGTCCGGGCCGCCTGCCAGGCGTCGGCGATCTGGAGAGCCCCCGCCGAAAGGAGCGTCGGGATGCCGAGGAGGAAGGAGAACTCCGTGGCCGACTTGCGGGACGTGCCTGCGACCATGGCCCCCAGGATGCTCGCTCCGGACCGGGAGGTCCCGGGAAAGGCTGCCGCGAGCAGTTGGGCGAATCCGACGACCACAGCCGAGATCCAGCCCACTTCCTCTTCGGGTTTGCGGCCCTTTACCCATCGCTCGACCGCAAAGATCACGAATCCGCCGATCAAGGTGGCCCAGGCAACCGGTCCCGCCGTATCGGGCAGTTCGAGCCCGGTCTTTTTCATGATGAGGCCGCCGATGCCCGTGATGACGAACGCCGCTGCGAGTTTGAGCAGGAATTGACGCACCACAGGCTCTCGCCAATGAAAAAGCATCTGTTTGACCCGCCCGGTAAACAGGACCACGACGGCAAGGACCGCCCCGCACTGGATCACCGTGTTGAACAGGTCCGACCGGTGCGGCAGGCCGAGCCACTCCTTGAACGCGCACTCCGCCAGCAACAGATGCCCGGTGGATGAGACCGGGAGAAACTCGGTGATTCCCTCGATCAATCCCAACACAATGACGGCAATCCACTCGGCCATGACGCCTCGGCTACCCCCGAACCACAATCGCCGTGGCGATGCACGTTATAACCGCCGCAACCGCGCCGGCGCCAAGGTCGTCCGCCAGAATCCCCCAGCCGGCGGGGAATCGTTCAAGTTTCTTGATCGGCCCGGGCTTGGAGATGTCGATCACGCGAAACGCCAGGAATCCGCAGGCTGCGATCACAAGACCCTCCCAACAGGTCAGACCCCGCGTCGCCACCAGCGGCACGGCCAGAAACGCCACGGCCTGTCCCGCGAACTCATCGGCGACGACCTCGCCTGGATCGATCTTGCCGGTCGCGGCGATGGAAGCCGGCGCACAAAGCACGCACCCGACACATCCGACGGCCACCATCAGGGCCACAACCGCCATCGTCGCCGCATCCGAAGCGCCGCAGCAGACCAGCACAGCGAACACAACCACAGGAGGCAAAGAACCCCAGGTCCCCGGCGCAACCGGCATCCAGCCCAAACCCAAACACGTGGCAATCAAGCGTTTCCAGTCCATAGGGCCAAAACACTACCGCAAAGCGAGTTGAAGGTCAAAGAGAAACAGACAAAGCACTATATCGCATCAAAAAAGGCCCGCAGGCGGCCTTCAAGCTCGGCAAGTTCGGGACAAACCGACAGAAGCCCCCGATAGTTGGAGAGCATATCGCGAATCAATCGTTCACGGCCGCCGCCAGGACTTCGATCATCGCCGAATTGTTTCAGGAATGGCTCGAAGACATCTTCCTTCAGGCGAGGGTGCTGCCGCACGTCACCCCAGGAAAGCGGCAGTCTGTCTCGAAAGCCCGCCAACAGCCAGACTTCAACCTCCGGCTGGGCCGCACAACAGAACAGGTGCACGTTTCGTTGGACGAGTTCGCTTTCGAGGCCTCCCAGATTGCTCGCTCGGTCGCCGTCGGGCAGGAATAGCCACAAATCAAAATGCCCATAGCGATCGGCAAGGTCTCCGCGAATCGCGCTAACCGCATGAGGGTAGCCATTCAGCTTCGGATTCGTCAGGACCGTTACATGAGCGTTGGGTTTGCCCAGTTCGGCCAGCATCCGCTCTACGATGGGCTTGAGGATGTAGCCGTTGTAGGTGGGGTCTTCGGGGATGACCAGCACCCGGAAGCTCACAACGCTTCCTCCAACCACCCTTCGGCGAACAGATCGCTGATGGGCTGCTTGGCAACGATCTCATTGAACCGGGGGATCTCGGTCAAGGGAGTAATTCGGGATTCGCCGGTCTCTTCGTCGCGATGACAGTAGAACGTGGTGGCATACTCCTCCGGCTTGAGCCATGCAAGCACAACAGGCGAATGCGTCGTGGCCATGACCTGGGTATTCCCGGCCACAGCCCGGCTGCGAAGCAATTCCACCAACAGCCTCAGCCGGCTGGCATGAATGCCATTTTCAATCTCTTCAAGTGTAATGATGCCCGGCATATCAGGCTGGAAGAACGCCGCAGCAAGAGCCGCAAATCGCAGCGTCCCGTCCGAAAGAACCGGCGCAGGCCATTCACGACCCTTCTCCTTCATCATCACCATCGGTTCGCCAAGTGCGCCTTTCAATACGCCCACATCGTCCACATCCCGAGGTCGCAACTCCTGCAGCCAGTTCAGATAAGCCTTTTTGGTCTCCGCGTCATTGCAGATCATCCGAATCAGCGCAGCAAGGTTCTCTCCGTGCTCGCCCATCCGCTTGATCTCATATGCCTGAGAGTAGACGCGTAAGAGAGCCGGCGAAGGATCAATACGCTGCATATCGGCCAAGACATGCGTCACCCAGTCAACTTCCTCTATCCGAGGCATTTGGATCAATATAGAGCGATCGTGTTCTACCTGGATAGAACGGGACCGTTCCCTGAGATCCTCATTCGTAACACACAACCCAGGTTCCCCATGTATATACGAGAACTTATAGAACAGATCCCCAGGGGCAGACAACCTCTCTTCTCGCAAGTCCCCCTTCGTGGCCGAGAAAGCAATGACGAAATCAAAGCTGTCGTCTTTGTTTGAGAGCTTTCCGGTCACTTGGAACGATGTAGGCTTGTCCCCATCCTCAAAAGCAAACGCAATCCCTGCGGTGCCACCTCGGATGCCTTCCCAGACCTCACTTGTTGCACTCTTGGGTTTGCCGTCGAGAATTTCGTGGAATGTGAAGCCGTAACCGATTCCTTGCAGAACGCGGAGGGCATCGAAGAAGTTGGACTTGCCGCTGGCGTTGGCTCCGATGAAGAGATTCATGGGACCCAGCTTGAGACTCACGTCCTTGAAGCTCTTGAAGTTCTTGATGGTAATCTGCTCGATCATGATTCAAGTGTACCATCCAAAGCCAAGCCAAATCAAACCTATTGACGATGGGACCACTCCGGCGGATCGCGGGCATCCTGTCCGCAATCCGAGGGCGAGACGCCCTCGACACGAAAGAACAAGGGCAGGATGCCCTCGCTACGAAGACACGACGCCGAGCAGCTTGAGGCAGTAGCGGTCGGTCATGCCGGCGACGTAGTCGCAGACCGCCCGCTCCAGGCCGTGCTGCGGGATGAACCGCTGGAAGTAGCGAGGCATTTCCTCGGGCCGGCGGCACAGCCGCTCGAACAATTCGCCCAGCCAGCCCCGCACCTTCTGGGAGGTCTGCACGAGCGATTCATGATGATAGAAACACCGGAGCAGGAAATCCTCCAGCACCTTGAGCTTGCGGTCGCTTTCAGCCGACAGGGAGATCAGATTCTGGGCCCGGCCGCACACGTCGGCGGCGGTCTTCACCCCCGCCGCGACGATCTTTGACCGGCTGGTCTCGATGCAGTCGCCGACGAGGATCTCGATAATCGCCTTGGCCACGCGGGTCCGGCGGATCGTCCAGTCGTCAATCGCGTCGAACTGGATGCGGCGCCGGGCTTCCATGAAGATCTCGATATCGCCCATCAGGCCGGGGTCGAGCAGGCGGGCCCGCATGCCGTCCTCCAGGTCGTGACAGTTATACGCGATGCGGTCGGCCATGTCCGCGATCTGCCCTTCCAGCGTGCAGTTGACCTCCACGAACCCGCTCCCCTCCGGCTGGTCATACCGGCTCTTGTGCATCGCCAGGCCCAACCGGGTTTCGTACATCAGGTTCAGGCCCATGAACTGCGGATACGGATGCTCCAGCAGATCGACGATCCGCAACGATTGGGCGTTGTGCTCGAATCCGCCGTGATCGGCCATGAGGGCGTTCAACGCCGCCTCGCCGGCGTGGCCGAAGGGCGAATGGCCCAAGTCGTGCGCCAGGCAGATCGCCTCGGTGAGCGTCTCGTTCAGTCCCAGCGTCCTCGCGAGAGTCCGGCCGATCTGGGCGACCTCGATGCTGTGCGTCAGCCGCGACCGGTAGTAGTCGTCGAGGCCCGGCGTGAAGACCTGCGTCTTGCCCTCCAGACGCCGGAAGGCCGAACTGTGGATGATCCGGTCCCGGTCCCGCTCGAAATCCGAGCGATACGGATGAGCCGGCTCGGCAAAGGCCCGGCCCTTGCTCACTGCCTCCGTCACGGCATACGAACACAATCCATCGGACATCAAATCTGCTCCGCCAAACGAGATCGGTCCCATAGGTCCTATGAACCCTGGGTTCTATCCCTTCTCTGCATCAAGGGCAGCCCGTGCTCGGCGCTGGCCCGCTTGAGCTCTTCCAGCAGATCGATCAGCGACTGGCTGATGACCCGCGTGTCGCTGCACACGCCCATGAAGTTCGTGTCGCCGTCCCAGCGGGGCACGACGTGGATGTGCATGTGACCCGGCAGGCCTGCGCCGGCGCAGCGGCTGAAGTTCAAACCCACGTTGAAGCCGTGCGGCTTGATCGTCAGCGACAGCGCCCGCTGCGATTCCCGAACGAGCTGGACCAGTTCCAGCATCTCCTCGTCCGAGGTCTCCTCCAGAACGGCGACGTGCCGGGCCGGGGCGATCAGCAGATGCCCGTTGTTGTAGGGGAACCGGTTCAAAACCACGAGGCACCGCTCGGTCCGCCACAGAACGAGATTCTCCCCGTCCTCCTCGGGATGCGCCAGGTTGTGGCAGAGGAAGCACCCATCGCTCTTTCCAATATCGCGGATGTACGGAATCCGCCACGGCGCCCATAGTCGATCACGTTCCAAGATGTCACTACCTCCTAATTGAAGAAAGCACAAAACTCGAAGCTCGACATCCGAATGACGAAAACGGCGCCGCCGCGTCGGAGTATCCGTTCTGAATTCTGGATTTCGGTCATTCGTGCCTGTTTCGAATTTCCATATGCGAGTTTTCCATCTCCGGTTCCAACAATTCCACCGCCAGGGTCTGCTCGACCGTCAAGTGCGGATGCGCCTGGACCCCCATCGGCGGCAGGGAAGCCCTTGCCTGCATCGTGTACCGATGCAGCCGCTGCTCGAGCCGGCCGGCACGAATATGGAACAGGTCTTCACCGGCGCCGTCCAGGCCCAGCACCTCATACGGACCGAGGAAGCCGAATGTCCCGCTCATCCGGAACCGTCCGGCGTACGGCACCGGCCAGTCCACCGGCACAGAATCCGCCAGGGCATAGGTGCTCTCGATCACGGCCGCCGCACCTCGTCGCCCGCTGCGAAACCCGTTGAAGCGGTACGTCACGTCCCTCGCCAGGCGCATCACCATCGGCGTCGGAACCGGCAGTTGCGACGGCCACGTCTGTCCGATGATGAGTCCCTCGGCCGGCAGCGGAATGGTCGCCACCGCGTCCCAGAGGAACCACGAACCGGTCACGAAATCCCCGATCATGTCCGGGTCCTTCGTCCGCCCGCCCGCCGGGCCGCTGCGAAAGGCATTGGCGCCCATCTCCTGGATCAGGGCCCTCAGTGCGTTGGCATCGACGATCCGACCCCGAGGATCGACCTGGATCGTGTAACTTCTATCCTGCGAACTCATGACGGCGTCGATCCCGGCGGCCCGGCCGGTCGGTCCGCCGCTGCGGGTGGCCTGGATCGATTCCACCGTCGCTCGGACCGTACTGATCCCGTACGCATCCACCTCGACCGCAGTATAGGCCACCACCATCTCCATCTGTTCCAGATGCTCCTGCACGCGGTTCTTCGCCGTGGTCTCGTTCGGGTCCCAATCCAGCGCGATCTGCCTTCTGGAGATGAACCGATACCGCAGCGTCTGCCCCGGTTCGAAGTCCACCGTCAAGAACACACGACCTTTATCCGTGGCCGCTGCGCAGACCTGCCCGACCTCGTCACTGACCTTGCGTGTCGCCCGGCATCCCGCGAGCGGGATCGCAGCCGCTGCGATCAGCAGCATCCATCCTGTCTTCACAGATTTCCTTTCCATCGCACAATCTGACGATCCATCGGCTCTATGGCTGTGGGACCAATTCAAGCCGGTACAGCCGTCGGGCCCCCATCTTAATGGCCGCCGGCTGAGCAGCGCCCTGCAGAGCCGCGGGATCGACAACAACCCACTCGGTCCACATCTCCTCGCCGTATTCGCGAATCCGACCGTTGTCGAGGTCGAAATCGAGGCGACCCCGATAGTCGTCGGTGCTGTCGAACAGACCGGACGGCAGGCTCGCAGACTGGCGTTTGTGCAGTTCCTCCGCCATCGCGGCCGAGGGGATCGCCTTCATCTCCACGACAGCTCTGTGCCCATCGTCGGACCGAACCTGTTGGAGCGTATAGACCCGCTCGAAACCCTTGAGGCCCAGCTCGCCGAACGTGAACGACTTCAGATCGCTCCAGCTCTGTCCCGGCTGTATCTGGCCGTCTTTCAGGGCAACCAGCGGCGGAACGCTGTGCCGGTCCCGGACCACCTCGTCAGAGAACAACTTCGAGGCCACGCTCTGGGCCACTGAGCCCAGCTCCACGGCCTGCCGCACCGACTCCATTCCCACGAGCGCAATCACCTTGCCGTGAGGGGACATTTCCACCCCGTAGCTTTTGCCGATCAGCGCCGCCAACCCGTTTCCCTCGTCTTGCGTGTTGCCGCTGTCGAACTCGAACACGACCCGACTCTGGACCTGCCCGACGTACTTAAGGGCCCGAATCGTAATATCCAGGACGGCGTCGCCATTCTCACGAATCTCCCGGACCTGCTGCTCGAACGTGATTTCGACGCGATTGCCCGAGCAGCCGCCCGTATAGTTGGCGGGCTTGGCCGACTCCGGTCCCATCCAATCGACCCTCTTTTGTGTTTCGGTGGTTACCCTATACGTCGCAACCTGTCCCGGCGAGAATCGCAACACGAGCCTGACCGGCGGCATCGCTTCATTGGGTTCGGCCACAACAGCCTGCGGCTCCGGCGTTCCGACCTTCGTTTCTGCCGGGACGTTCTGCCCCGGCGGACTCGCCGAAGGTTCGTCGGTCGCGATCGGCGTCGGTGAAGACTCGACGGTCGCCGTCGGAAAGGTCGCCCGATCCGTGTGGCAACCGCAGATCGCAAAAAGCAGACAGATCGCCACCCAAGCGAAGGCGCTGCCCGGTCTGATTGTTCGTATCATCGAGGCTCCACAACAAAACATCTGCAATGCAATGAACCACCCATTCTCCAAGGCGGATTATAGGCCAGCGACGCCGGCAGCGACACCTTTTTCCACTCCACGCAGCGTCTACTCTCCTTTTTGCGGCACTTTCTTCTTGACATGGAGATGGGATTGAGGTATAGTGGTGTGTAAGTTCATAGAGGGACAAGGTCGCCTTCGTATCTGCAGGGACGAATGATTTCCAAACGGTTCCGCGTGGTCAAGTTGCGGCTTGATGTGAATACAGACGCTCGTGTGTGCGTTTGCCCGAGACTAATTCGAAGAAGGGGTGAAATCATGAGAAAGAGTTTGTTTAGAACAGTGGGATGCGCACTGCTTGCGTCCGTGGTGTGCCTCCTCGCGGCGCCGGCCGGCGCGGCGCCGACAATCCAGATCGGAGATACCGTGGAAGTCGTCCACATCGCCACGGGACCTGCCACGTGGGTTAATGCGAGCCTGCCGGGGTTCAGCGGCGGCGTGGCTGTCGGCATCCAGAACATCCGAGTG
>CAZDTD010000029.1:0-29826 GCA_964507995.1 uncultured Pirellulales bacterium
CCACGGATTCCTTGTACCCGAAGCGCCGGACGAAATCGACGACGTCCGTGGGACTGTCGATCTTCCGCCAGCGGTACTTGTTCCCGTCTCTCTCGTGGACCATCTGAGGTGTCGGCTGGATCTGGGTCTCCCCGCCGTGCTCGGTCAGGAAATCGCGGTCGAACGCCTGGCGCAGGGCGTTCGGATCGTCAGGCTTCGCAGACCCCTCGACGACGGGAAACGGGTCCGAAATCAGCCACTGTTTCATGAACGCCCCCGGCTCCAGACCCCGGTAAAGCGCCTCCGGGGCTTCCTCGCCTCGAACGCTCGCGACCAATGTGCATACGCCGACGAGACCCGCCACAATTTCCAGACCGATTCGCATGTCACACTCCTGAATGACCTTTTCGTCCAGACAATTCATCCAAACGGCGACTCGTCCATTAAGACGGCCCTGAGACGGCTTCGTTACCGGCAGACTCGGGGAATTGCCGAGGGACAGGGCAGGAGAGCCCTGGTGGTGACCGAGCGGGGCGCAAGAACGGTGGCGCGCCCCTCGCGGAGCAGTCGCAGCAATCCCAGTTTCAGCCCAATTCGAAGGTCGTGACGCCGAAGAGGCGGGCCATTGGCAGGCAGGGTTCTTCGGTGGTGTACATCCTGGCGGTTTCGAAAACGACCTTCATATCGCAACGTTCCGCCAATTCGACCGCCGCCCGATTGACCTGCGGGACATCCAGATAGACGGGGGCGGCCGGCTCGATCCCCGCTTTCAGGGCCGCGAAGAGCGTCTCGGCCAGGTCCGGGCTGTCGGCGAACAGAGGACCAGTCTTGTAGCCGGATCGACAGGGGCGGATGACGCCGTAGCCGGCGAGGACGCCGTCCCGCATGATCCCGAGAGCCTTGCCGCCCGGTGGATGAACCCACGACCGGATGAACTGCGTTCGGTCGTCGGGGAAGAACGGCCGATCGTATGCCTGGACGGTTTCGAGCGGCAGGCTGGAGAGTTCCACGATCCCTGACGGCCAGGAGACGGCGCCTGCCGCCCGGCCTTCGTAGCGGACGTTGCGATAGGCCGGTTTGAAGCCGGACTTCCGGTAGTTTTCCTGCTGGGCGACGACCCCGTCGAGGCCCACGTTGCGTCCTTCGAGATACTGAAGAGCCGCATTCCAGATCTGGATGCCGTAACCCCTGCCGCGACAGGCCGGCGTGACGATGTAGAAACCAACGAAGCCGAAGGACCGGCCGTACCGGACTGCGGAGATCGTGGCGACCGGCTCGTCGTCGAGCAGGCCGATCAGGAAGCCGTTCGGGTCCGCTGCGTGGAAGCAATCCGCATCGCCGAGGCCCGGGTTCCACCCTTCCCGAGTCGCCCATTCGACGGCGATTTCCACTTCGTCCCGATGCATCGTTCTGACCCTGTAGTTTCGATCTTGCATGAAGCTCTCTCACGAAGAAAGTCCCTGCCCGCGGGCCGCGGGGCACTCGCCGCGGCCACAACCGGGAAGACGACGCAAGAGTACTGCGCATCATGTCGTGCATCAATCGAATGTTCCGGACGCTCTCGCCCACCTGGGAGGATAGGACGGGCCGTCTTCGGATTCCTCGACCTGAGCAATCCAAAAAACGACCGCAACGAGACCCCACTGTCTCTGCGAGGAGGGTAATCGCAGGTGAGCTTCAACATAGAGAGGCATTGCCCATATCATTGTGACAACGGATCGGTGACCGGTTCCAGGGTCGTTGTCGTGATGGCCATGCCCCCTTCGAAGGCTTCCATGGTGACGATGGTGTTCGTCATGTTCGATATGGACAGGGTCAGCGGCTTCTCTTGATGGTACGACGAAGTGGCTGAGGCACAACCCATCGGATTACAGCTCGTCACCTCCTCCATCACCTCGCCGCTCAAGGTCAGATTGAGGACCATATCCGTCACCACACCCGCCTCATTTACAGCCTGATTCACCGAGCCTTCGGCCACGACGTACCACACGCCGTCGAAGGTGGTCGTCGTGATCCCATACTGGCCGCCCCCGGTCGTGGGCAGTTCCCCGGTCCCGTAGACATAGGTCGGGTCGTCTCCGTAGATCTGCCATCCGAGGTTGATGGTTCCGTTGTAGTTCTTTTCGAGAGCCTCGCCCCAGATGATGTCGATGTTGATGTGGAGGTTAAGCTGGTGCAGGCAGCGATCGGCCACCTCCGTGAACAGGTCCTGCATCTGCGAGCGGACGGCATCCACTTCCCTGTTTAGCTCCACGTCGTCGTAGACGGGCAAGCCGATCAGGGCCATCACTTCGAAGTATCCTATGACGGCGTGGAGGTAGTCTGAATCGCAGGGCGGCTCCGGCCGAGGTTCGGCGAGAAAGTCCCTGACGTGTGCAAGCACCGCTTCCTCAATCTTGCCGTTGTACAGATCGTATAGATCGTCGGCTCCCAACTGGGCCATCATTTTCACGAGGGCCAGCATGTCGCTCACCGCACTGCGAAAGGCCTCATACCCGTACGGGTCGTAGTCCGGAATCATGGCAAAGGCCAGATCGGCAAGGGCCTGCGCCTCGTCAGCGGTCGGTTCTCCACCGCCGTAGTTGCTGAAATGGTTGATACAGCCTGCGATGCGTTCCGATTCTTCTTTGGGCGGTTCTTCTTCCACCGGTTCCTCGCCTTCAATCAGCTCCGGCGTGGGCAGCGGACTGAGGGGCACGATGAAGTCCTCGGATCGGACGTGATACAGGACTACCGCGGCGGGGTCCGCGGGCTGGGCCGGGATCAGTTCCAGTGTGGCCGGCACGAGCAGCTCCAGGCCGGCGGGCAGGAGTTCTACGCCTGGGAAGACGTGCTTTCCGACAGGGTCCACGACCGGCGTGGACAGGGGACGTAGGGTGATGATGACGTCTTCCGTCAAGGCCCCAGGTGGGATGGTGAGCTCTATCGTGTCACCTTGGGCGTTCTGTGCGGACAAGATGCCGCCGATCTTGCCGACAACCAGACTGATGGCTGGCCCGTCGTTGGGGTCGTCGGCGACAGCAACGCCCCAAGCGGCAAGAACGATCAGGAAGATAACGAGGATTTCACGAGGATTTGCTGTGGACATCGAAACACCTCCTTCTGCTGAACGCCAACACGGTTCAAGGACATGGTTGGCTACGGGAAGACCAACCACGCCGGCAGAATGAGACGGTGTCGGGTCCGCTCTCACGGACAGCGATTGGCACAGCGCAAAACCGCGGTTGGCCCGCCGCAGGCTGCCACCCATCGCTTTTCTCCGCCTCACAGAATCCGGCAAGGCACAGCCTGCCGGGTCAGCATTCCATTATAGGACCATTCCTGTCGAAAGACAAACGAGAAACGGGGTGATAGGCCGGAGTGTGCAGAAAAGGTCCGGCTTCCGGCCATGAGACGGAAGACGTATCGCAGGATTGAGCATATTGTGTAATTTTTGTCCCTCTTCTCTGGGGTCTCCGTAGTGAATCCTCCTGGGGATCGGCGATTGCGCGAAACAAAGCCAGTTTCCCGTGGATGAGAATGTGTTCAACTGTTGTGTAGACAATTGGTTATGACGAATTCGGCTCAGAACGGTCCCTGAGAAACAAAACCAGTTTCCGGCGGGTCCGGCCCAGAACGGGAAACAGAGGCCGCCCGGCTTGGACGCGATGCCGCTCTTGACCGATGGGGAGGCCAATTGCTATCATATTGTTTTTTGCTCGACGCCCGGGGTGCGTTCTCACGGGCGCGGGCAGTGAACGGATGTCGAGAGACTTCAAACATGTTGAAGAAGACGAATACCTGTGGTGAACTTCGGTTGTCAGATGCCGGCAAGCAAATCGTGCTGGCCGGCTGGGTCCAATCCTATCGCGATCATGGCAATCTGGTATTCTTCGATCTGCGGGACCGGGAAGGGCTGACGCAGTTGGTTTTTGACCCGGAAGTCCAGGCCGAGGCGCATCGCGTGGCACGGACGGTCCGCTGCGAGTGGGTCGTAGCCGCCAAAGGCAGGGTCCGGCCCCGGGGCGAGGGGCTCGAGAACCCCAAGCTGCCCACCGGCCAGATCGAGGTGATCGTGGACGAGTTCGAGGTTCTGAACATGGCCAAGACGCCGCCGTTCGAGCTGGACGGGGCGACCCGGACCAACGAGGAGACCCGGCTGGTTTACCGGTACATCGACCTGCGTCGGCCGGAGATGCAGCGGCGGCTCAAGACCCGCCATCAGGTCACCACGCTGGCTCGCAAGTATTTCGACGAGAACGGGTTCTGGGAGATCGAGACCCCGATGCTGGGCAAGAGCACGCCGGAAGGGGCCAGGGATTTCCTCGTGCCGAGCCGGCTCGTCAAGAGCACATTCTACGCGCTGCCGCAGTCGCCTCAGCTTTTCAAGCAGATGCTGATGGTCAGCGGAGTAGAGCGGTATTTCCAGATCGTCCGATGTTTCCGCGACGAGGACCCGCGGGCCGACCGGCAGGCGGAGTTCACGCAGATCGACGTCGAGATGAGCTTCGTCACCGTCGATGACGTCATCGGCATGCACGAGAAATTAGTGGCTAAGATCTGGAAAGAAATCCTGGGTGTGGACGTGAAGCTGCCGATGCGGCGGATGCCCTACAGCGAGGCGATGACCGACTACGGCATCGACCGCCCGGACCTGCGATTCGGTCTGAAGCTCAAGGACATCTCCGACATCGCCAAGCACAGCACGTTCAAGGTCTTCACCTCGACCATCGAAAAGGGCGGGGTGGTCAAAGGCCTGTGCGCCCCGGCGGGCGACACGTACTCCCGCGCCGATATCGAGAAGACGCTGACGAATCTCGTCATGGATTTCGGCGCCAAGGGCCTGGCCTGGAGCAAGATCAAGATGGCCCCCGGCCCGGAGGGCCGCATGGAAGATGCGAAGCCCACGTTCATCGGCGGCGGGATCGGCAAGTTTTTCACGCCCGAGCAACTGAAGCAGTTGGTCGAACGGTTCGGCGCCAAAGACGGCGATCTGCTCCTGCTCGTCGCCGATCAGGAGGCCATTGCGAACAAGGCGCTGGCGCCGCTTCGCTGCCGGGTCGGAAAGGACCTCAAGCTCTATGACCCGAGCACGTTCGAATTCGTCTGGGTCGTGGATTTCCCGCTGTTCGAGTGGAACGCGGACGAGAAGCGATACGATTCGGTGCACCATCCGTTCACGGCGCCGGTCCCCGAGGACCTGACCAAGCTCGAGAGCGATCCGCTGCACATCCGCTCCCAGGCGTACGACATCGTCCTGAACGGCAACGAGATCGGCGGCGGCAGTATCCGTATCCACCGCCCGGAGACGCAGCAGAAGATTTTCGATTTGCTGAACATTACGCCCGAGCAGGCGCAATCGCGGTTCGGCTGGTTCCTCAAGGCGCTGGACTACGGCGCCCCGCCGCACGGTGGCATCGCCCTGGGCCTCGACCGGCTCACCATGCTCCTGACCGGCACGGACAACATCCGCGACGTGATCGCGTTCCCGAAGACGCAACGCGGCCAGTGCCTGTTGACCGATGCGCCCAGCGAGGTGGATCAAAAGCAGCTCGACGAGCTGAACCTGCGGGTGCAAAAGCACCTGCACGCAGTCGAGAATCCGCCCGAGCAGGCGTAGACGGACGTGCTGGCGAGTCGTTCCTGGTGGGACGGGCGTCTCGCTCGCCCTGCGAGGAGGGCCATTGACGCGTGGCGTGTCATTTGGGACTGCCGAGGCAGGCGGTTATGATATGTCTGCGTTCAGCCCGGCACCTGCGGCTTGCGGGCAGGAGCATCTCAACCAGGCTGATCAGCGGATCGAGCACAATCCACATGAAGAACGTCGTTCCCAGCGTCCCCATGGCGACGGACGACAGGAATCTGTCGGACTCCCAGGGGCCGTTTGCTCCCATGAGGGCCGCGAGGCCGCCGAGCAGGGGGGCCGAGACGTAGAAGCCGAGGTAACAATCCGAGCTTGTGAGCGGATGCTCAATTTCGGCGTGTCCGCCCCGATGGACACCCCGGACAAAGGCAAACAAGTAGAGACTGACGAGCAGGAGGACCATGAGCGTGGAATACCCCGACAGCGAGCAGACGAGCCACCATTGGAGTCCGGCCTGGCGGAGTGCGGTTGCGAGGAGATAGCCGACACACAGGATGAACCACGCCGTCGCGACCAGATGTATCCGTCTCAGAATCCTCTTCGCCGTCATCGCTCCATCCTCAAAGCACCTTTGGTCCTCTTCCGTGAGCCGGCATCCTCCATACCGCACAATCGCTCGTTTGTCGGGACCTTGCCGGTCTCTGTGCGGGCGATATTGTCGCATGTCGCCTGGTCCAGTTCAATACACGAACGGCATTTTTTTTCGGACGCTGCCTTGACTGGGTGGGCACAGGTCCGCCCTTGTCGGCGAGCAGTCCGCGCACGAGCTTGACTGGCGCGTTGCAAAAAAGCGTGGATCATGTCAAAATAGTGCCAAGTCGCCGGAGGTGGATGGAAGACATTGGAGTTGGCTTATGACAGGGGCCGCCGGCAGTCGTTTGTGAATCGTCGGGGACCGATCCCAGCACATGCGTATCAACCTTGGCAACGTGTTTCAATGGACTCTACGGGTACTGCATCTGAGCCCGCTGTCGGTGGCGGCGAAATGCCGGCTCCTGTTCGGCTCGGCGGTGCTTGTGAGCCTGGTGATCGCGCTGCTGATCCCATATGCCTGGATGCGACAGCTCACTCGCATCGTGCTCCTGGAGAGCAACGCGGCCAAGATGGAGGTGCTGCTGCGGTCCCACTTCCAACTGGAAACCTCCGGCGGGATGAAGGGGCCCTCGCTGAACCACCGGGGCCTGGCGAAGGATCCGAACGAGCCGGGGATGATGTGGCTCCGTTTCCCCAGGGAGGCGGACAAGGGCGAACTGCCGCAACTGACCGACATGCAGCGGAAGCTGCTGGACAGCATCAAGGACAACGCCGACCGGGATGAGGCCATCGCGCTGATCCGGACCGAGGGCATGACGCAGAGCACCTATGTCAGGGTGGTTCGCGCCACGGAGGGATGTGTGAGCTGCCACAACCCGCAGGGCTCGGCCAGGCCCTTCGCGCTCAACGAGAACGTCGGCGCCGCGATCATCGAGACCCGCGGCATCGGCGGCGAGCTGCACAAGATCGAGTTCATGAACCGGATTTGGATCGTCATGGCCGCCGTGTTGGGCGCCACGGGCGCCATGGTGGCCTTTTACTGGATCACGCAGCGGATCATCCTTCGGCCCATCCGCCAGTTGCGGGCCTTGGCCAACAACGTCGCCGAGGGCAACCTGGACGTTCGAAGCGCGATCGCCACCGGCGACGAGTACGAACGGCTCGCCGACGCCTTCGATCATATGCTCGACAACCTCCAGGCGGCGCAGGAGGAATTGCGCGAGGCCAACCGCCAACTCGACAACAAGATCACCGAATTGTCCGAGCGGAACGTGGAATTGTTCAAGGCCAACAAGCTCAAGAGCGAGTTTCTGGCGAACATGTCGCACGAGTTCCGCACGCCGCTCAACGCAATCCTCGGTTTTGCCCAGGTGTTGCGGGAAAAACCCGCCCTGCTCAAGAAGGAGAAGGGCCAGCGGTACGCGGAGAACATCATCACCAGCGGCAACCGGCTCCTGACCATGATCAACGACCTGTTGGACCTGGCCAAGGCACAGGCCGGCAAGATGGAACTGCACATCGAGCAGGCGTCGGTCCTGCAAGTCTGCGAGTCGCTGGTTTCCTCGTTTTCGCTGTTGGCGCGGAAGAAGAGGATTCGCGTCTCCCTGGAGGTTGGTCCGGAGGTCCCACTGATCGTGACGGACGCCGGCAAAGTGCAGCAGATCCTGTACAACTTTCTGAGCAACGCGGTGAAATTCACTCCGGCCAAAGGTTCGATCGAGATCCGCGTCTACATGCTGGATGAGAGGATGGTCCGGTTCGCGGTGCGCGACACCGGCTGCGGGATCGCCGAAGCGGACAAGGACAGGATTTTTGACAAGTTCCGCCAGGGCGACGGCTCGCTGACGCGGGAGACGCCCGGCACAGGTCTGGGCCTGTCCATCAGCAAGGAGCTGGCGGGCATGCTCGCGGGCACAGTCGGGTTCGAGAGCGCGGCCGGCCTCGGCGCGACGTTCTGGCTGGACATCCCCATCCATCTGGGTACGGAAAAGAAGTCGCCTGCGAAGGGACCCAGCGCGATCATGATTTAGGAAGGAGAAACTCATGCAGTTTCAGTCGGTAGGGGTGTCGTTTGTGCGAATCGTCGGTTGTGTCTTGATGCTTTGCTGCTTCGGGCTTGAAGCTGCCGCACAGGAGACACACCCGTTCTCGGTCCACGACATGCTGGCGATGGATCGGATCTCCGACCCGCGGGTCTCGCCGGACGGGCGGCACATCGTCTTCGTGGTTCGCGAAACCGATCTCGAAGCGAATCGCGGGCGGACGGACCTCTGGCTCGTCGCCACGGACGGCTCCGGCCTTCGGCGGCTCACTTCGCATCCGCAAGCCGACTCGAACCCGCGTTGGTCGCCGGACGGAAGGGATATCTTGTTCGTGTCGAGCCGGTCGGGATCAGGTCAGGTCTGGCGGATCACCCCCGACGGCGGCGAGGCCCAGCAGGTGACGGATGAACCACTCGACGTGGGCAATCTGCTCGTCTCGCCCGACGGGACGCACATCGCCTACACCATGGAAGTCTTTCCCGGCTGCACGCCCGTCGAAACGAAGAAGAGACTGGACGAATGTGCCAAGCGCATGGCGAGCGGGCGGATCTATGAGCGGGTCTTCGTCCGGCACTGGGATACGTGGGAAGACGGCCGGCGGTCGCACCTGTTCGTGGCACAGGTCCCGCAGGAGCTGGTGGGCGGAGCCCACCCTACCGCTGTCGCCAAGCCCTCGGTTTCCGGCGCGATCGACGTGATGGCTGCAATGGACGCCGATACGCCGTCGCAGCCGTGGGGTGGGCCGGAGGAGATCGCTTTCACGCCCGACAGTCGGGGGATCGTGTTCGCGGCCAGGGACGCCGGACGCGAGGAGGCTTGGTCCACCGATTTCGATCTCTATCTCGCGTCCCTCGACGGCTCCTCGCAGCCCCAATGTCTGACTGATGAGAATCGGGCCTGGGACAGCTACCCGACGTTTTCCCCCGACGGCAAGACGCTCGCTTACCTGGCGATGAGCCGGCCCGGCTACGAGGCCGATCGGTTTCGCATCGTGCTCCAGGACTGGCCCAACGGGCAGAAACGCGTCCTGGCCGAAAGCTGGGACCGCAGCCCCTCGGCCATCGCCTGGTCGTCCGACGGCAGGCAGATGTTCGCGGCCGCCCAGAACACGGGACAGGATTCTCTGTTCGTCATCGACGTGAAGGACGGCGAGACCCGAACGCTCGTCAAAGAAGGCACAGTCCACGCCTTCGACGTCGCGAAGGATCAGATCGTCTACGCTCTGAGCGACCTGCACTCCCCAGCGGAGTTGTACCGCGTGTCGACCGACGGCAAGGGCGTCGCCCAACTGACCCACCTCAACGCGCAGAAGATCGCTGCGGCGCGCGTGGGCGAGTACGAGCAGTTCAGTTTCCTCGGTTGGAACGAGGAGACGGTCTTCGCCTACGTCGTCAAGCCGGTGGACTTCGATCCGGCGAAGAAATACCCGGTGGCGTTTCTCATCCACGGCGGGCCCCAGGGCTCGTTTGGCAACGTGTTCCACTACCGATGGAACCCGCAGACGTACGCCGGGGCCGGCTATGCGGTGGTCATGGTGGATTTCCACGGCTCGACCGGCTACGGCCAGGCCTTCAGTGACGCGATTCGAGGCGACTGGGGCGGCAAACCGCTCGTAGACCTGCAAAAAGGCCTGGCCGCGGCGCTGCAGCGATACTCCTGGATGGATGGCGACCGCGTCGGCACCCTCGGCGCCTCTTACGGTGGCTACATGGTCAACTGGATCGCAGGGCGATGGCCGGACCGCTTCCGCTGCCTCGTGAATCACGACGGCAATCTCGATGAGCGAATGGCCTATTTCGACACCGAAGAGTTGTGGTTCCCCGAGTGGGACCACATGGGCACGCCGTGGGACAATCCCGCCGGCTACGAGGACCAGAATCCTCTGCGTTTCGTCGGCAACTGGAAGACCCCGATGCTGGTTATTCATGGGGAGCAGGATTTCCGCATCCCGGCCACCCAGGGCCTGGCGACGTTCAACGCCCTCCAGCGTCGGGGCATCCCCAGCAAGCTGCTGTACTTCCCCGACGAGAATCACTGGGTCCTCAAGCCGGCCAACTCGATCCAATGGCACGATACGATCCTGGCCTGGCTCGATCAGTGGCTCAAGAAGTGAGAACCTCCAGGCAAAAGGGTTGCGGCCATCACGGGTCGGCCGATAATGACCTCAAAAACGGACTGGCGGGCGAAGTGAACTTGACACCGGCGCCTGAGTCTGTCCGCGGAGTGGAATCCTCTTTGACGTGGTATCCCGCCTTGGGTACAATGCCCGGCTGTTTCAATCGTGTGGAGCCGGGTATGTCCTGCGCCGATGTGCGTTGGGTACGGGCCCTCGCGCGATGTGCGACCTTTATGCAGGACGGGTGTCCTTGGACCAGAGGCCAGTAGTGGCAGAAAGACATAGCAAGAAAACGTCCAAGTCGGCGGCATCAGCCGCCGGGGGACAGGGTGTGTCCTCGCCGAGGTCGGATTCAGGAGGCAGATCGTCCCGTCCAGCCCGCGACGCGGCGATGCCCATGCGCAGCATGCCGCAGGACCTGGGGGCCGAAGCGGCGGTTCTGGGCTCGATGATCATCGACCCCCGCTGCATCGGCGAGGTGATCGAGACCCTCAATCGCAGCGCCTTCTACCATAGCGAACACCAGATGCTGTTCGACGCGATCATCAGCCTCTACGAGAGAAACCGCGGCGATGGGATCGACGGCCTGCTCGTGCGAAACGAGCTGGAACGCCAGAACCAGTTGGAGGCCATCGGCGGAGCGGAGTATCTCCAGCGCGTCATCGAGTCGGTGCCCTCGTCCGCGAGCGTCCAGTACTACGCGGACATCGTCCGCGAGAAGATGCTGATGCGGGAAACGATCATCGCGGCCACGGAGATCCTGACCGAGGCCTACGACGAGGGCGGGGACGCCGCCGAGAAGCTCGACGCGGCCGAGCGGCGGATCTTCGCCGTCACGGACAAGCGGATCACCAGCCAGGCCGTGGCTCTCAAGGACCTCGTCACCAAAGCCTACGAGATGATCGAGAAGCGGGATGGCACCCACATCACGGGACTCGCGACGGGATACTACGAGCTGGACGACATGACCTGCGGCCTGCAAAAGGGCGAAATGATTATCATCGCCGGCAGGCCCAGCATGGGGAAGACGGCCTTTGCGCTGAACATCGCCGAGCACGTCGGGATCATCGAGAAGATCCCGACCGCGATCTTCTCGCTGGAAATGGGCAAGCAGCAGTTGGCCGAGCGGTTCCTGTGCAGTTACAGCGGCGTGGATTCCCAGCTCGTCCGCAAGGGCATGTTGGGCACCGAGCACTACCAGAAGCTGGTGGAGGCGTGCGGCGTCATCTCGGAAGCCCCGATCTATATCGACGACACCTCCGCGCTGACCCCGCTCGAGATGCGAGCGAAGGCCCGCCGCCTGCGCAGCGCCTACGGCATCCGCTGCGTCATGGTGGACTATCTCCAGTTGATGAACGTCGGCTCGGGCCGGATCGAGTCGCGCCAGCAGGAGATCTCGGTTATCTCACGATACCTCAAGTCGCTGGCCCGGGAGTTGGAGGCGCCGGTCATTGTGCTCAGCCAGTTGAACCGCGCCGCCGAGGGACGCGAGGACCATCGGCCGCGAATGAGCGACTTGAGGGAATCCGGATCGATCGAGCAGGACGCGGACGTCGTTATGCTTCTGCATCGCGAGGACTACTACCATCGCGGAGAAGAGGGCTACGAGAACGACAACACGGCGGAGGTCATCATCGCCAAACAGCGAAACGGCCCCACGGGCACCGTCAAGCTGACGTTCCGCGAGAAGTGCACGCGCTTCGAGAACCTCGCGCAGATCGCGCAGGAAGCCGTACCGTTCTGATGAATGATTGTTGACTGATGATGGAAGATTGAAATGCAGGATGCTATCGTCATTCTTCTCATATCGTGCCTGGTCGGCATCGCGAGTCCGTGCATTGCAGTCGGTGCGGCGGATCCCAATCAGCAATCGACAGTCGACAGTCCACAATCCAAGTCGATCATCAAGTCGATCGAGTTCGAGGGCAACAAGAAGTACAAGGACCACGTCCTGCGGGAGCGGCTGGGCTTCCAGCTCGGCGACCGTCTGGACCCGTTTCTGGCCGAGGGCGGCCGGCTGACCATCATGGAAGTCTATCGCAAGATCGGCTATTCCTCCGTCGAGGTCTCCCTGGACCGGGATCGCCTCGCCGACGGGCACCTGTTCTACCTGATCGAAGAAGGGCCTCGCGTCCAGATCGGCAACATCGATTTTGTCGGCAACGACACGTTCGGCGCCGGGACGCTCCGGCAGGTCATCAAGATCAAGGAGAAGAAGTGGCTGCTGTGGCCGTACCACTTCACCGAGGACGCGGTCGACGACGATGTCGAGCGGCTCCAGACGTTCTACTACGGCCGGGGATACCTCAACTACAAGATCAAGTCCGAGACGGAGCTGTCCGCCGACGGCGAGACGATGGACGTGACGTTTGTCATCGAGGAAGGCCCCCTCTACCACGTGGCGAAGATCGTTTTTACCGGCAATGCGCACTTCACCGAGGAACAGTTGCGCGAGGACCTCGAAGCGCGGGAGGGCGACGTCTACCTCAAGGCGAAAGCCGACCGGGACGTCCGGGTGATCGAACAGCGCTATCGCGAGATCGGGTACGTAGACGCCCTGGTGCGTCAGAGCGTGAAGTTCACTCCCCAGGTTGAGGAGAACCTCGTGAACCTGTCGATCGAGGTTCACGAAGGGAGACAGTTCCGCATCGGCCGGATCGACGTCACGGGCAACGAGACCACCAAGGACAAGGTGGCCCGTCGGGTCCTCGACGAATACAATTTCACCCCCGGCGAGCTGTATGACGCCAAAAGGGCCCCCAAAGAGGGCGGCGGTCGGCTCGAAAAGTACGTGCAGCGGGCCGGCGGCGCCCAGCAGGTCATGATCCGACCGGTCGCGCCGGAGGACGGCGACCCCAATCGCAAGGATGTCCGCGTGGACATGGAAGAAGGCATGACAGGCATGATTCGCCCGGGCGTGGGGTTCAGCAGCGACAACGGCGTTCTGGGCCAGCTCATCTACCAGCAGCAGAACTTCGACATCACGGATACGCCGGAGGATTTCGGCGAGTGGCTCATGCCGTGGAAGCCCTTTCGCGGGGCCGGCGAGCGGTTCAGCGTCCGGCTCGAGCCCGGCACCAAGTACAGCCAGTATTCCGCCAACTTCGTGGATCCCTACTGGCGGGACGAGCCGATCACATTCAACACGCTCGGCCAGAGTTGGAAGCGGTATCGGGAAAGCTACGACGAGAAACGACTCAAAGGCGGCTTCGGGTTCGAGAGGCGGGTGGACGAGCAGTGGCGCCGGAGCATCGGCTTTCGAGCCGAGGAGGTCGGGGTCGGCGATCTCGATTACGATGCCCCGCAGGAAATCCGGGACGTGAAGGGAGACAACCAGTTGTACGGCGTCCGCTTCGGCCTGGGCTTCAGCGGGGTGGACGACGTCTACGACCCGGGCGAGGGCCGCAACGTCGGCGCCTTCTACGAACAGGTGACCGGCGACGACGCCTTCGGGATTCTCGAAGGCAGCTACACGCACTACTTCACCCTGCACGAGGACGTGCTCGGCCGGCGGACCATCCTGTCGGGAAAGCTGCTCGCCGGCACGATGGTGGGCGATGCGCCGCCGTTCGAGAAGTATTACGCCGGTGGCACGAGCCGCTACGGAATTCGTGGCTTTGAATACCGGGGCGTGAGCACTCGCGGCCTGCAAACAAACGTGGACCCGGCTTATGCCGAGCGGAAGGACCCGGTCGGAAGCGACTGGGTGTTCCTGGCCGGCGCGGAAGTCACGATCCCGCTCGTGGGGGACAATTTCGGCCTGCTGCTGTTCACCGACAGCGGCACCGTCGATACGGGCAGCTACCGCCTGTCGATCGGCACGGGCATCGAGATCAAGGTGCCGCAGGTCTTCGGGAACATGCCGATCCGGTTCGAGATCGCGACGCCGTTGCTCAAGGACGACGAGGACGAGACGCAGATCTTCAGCTTCTCGGGCGGCGGCATGTTCTGACGATTCGCGAGGGCTCGCCGGGCACAAGACACGACGAAAACGAAGAAGAGAAAGGGTTTTGCATGAACGGGAAAATCGCAGTCAGCAGTGTTGTGATCGGTGCGTTGGCCATGCTGGTCGTCCTGGACCACGGTCGTGCGGCGTCGCAGATGACGAGTCCGACGTCGAAAATTGGCGTCGTGAGCATGCGGGACGTGTTCAAGAACTCCAAGAAGCACATGCAATACACCGGGCAGGCGATGAGCCGGCAGGCCCGCATCCGGTCCGAGCTGGACAATCTGAAGAAGGAAGTGGACGGCCAGGAAGCCGAGCTCAAGACGTTCAAGCAGGGGACCGCCGACTACACCCAGCAGTTGCAGGTCCTGTTCGAGAAGCGGTCCAAGCTGCAAAGCCAGCAGGAATTCGTCAAACAGCAGTCGATGCTGGAAGACAAGAAGTGGCTCGAAGACCTGTACCAGGCGTTCCAGCGGGCCGCCCAGGCGATTGCCCAGGAGAAGGGACTGGAACTCGTGCTGGAGAGGACCGAGCCCGAGTTTCCGATCCCGAGCGACGAATTGATGTCCACGCTGTACATGCACAAGGTGCTGTACGCCGGCGGGTGCGTCGATCTGACGGATGAGGTGACCGCCCGTCTCGACGCAGACGAGACCCTCAAACCCTGACGGAAGTTTTTGATCGCGGAGTTCATCCGATGACTGTCACGATTGTCGAGTTGGCGGAACGGCTCGGGGCCACCCTGGCGGGCGGCCCGGTGGCCGCGGACCGCCCGATTGCGGGAATCATGCCGATCGATGTCGCCGGCGAAAACGACGTGACGTTCGTCGCGGACGCCAAACACCAGGCTTCGGTCGCGGGATCGCATGCCGCGGCGGTGCTCGTGGCCCAGGCCATCGAGGGCCTGGCCAAGCCGCAACTGGTGGTTCGCGATGTCCATGCAGCTCTCATCGACGCCTTGACTCTCTTCGCCCCGAAAGTGAGGCCGCCCGTCGAAGGCGTGGATTCAACCGCACGGATCGGCTCCGGCGTCCGCTTGGGAGGGGGGGTGAGCGTCGGCCCGTTTGTCGTCCTTTCCGACGATGTGCAGATCGGCGCCGGCACCGTCGTCGCCGTCGGGTGCCGGATCGGGCAGAACACGAAAATCGGCTCGAACTGCCGCTTGGACGCCAATGTCGTGGTGCATCACGGCTGTGTCCTGGGCGATCACGTCGTCATCCAGGCCAACAGCACGATCGGGTCCGTCGGATTCGGCTACGCCTTCGTCGACGGCGCGCACAGGCTGATCCCCCACAACGGAGGCGTCATTCTGGAGGATTTCGTGGAGATCGGTGCCAACTGCTGCGTTGACAGGGCGAAATTTGGCAATACGATAGTGGGCGCCGGCACGAAGATCGATAACCTCGTGCAGATCGCTCACAACGTGGTGATCGGCAAGTGTTGCCTGATCGCCGCTCAGGTGGGCGTGGCCGGTAGTTCCCGTCTTGGCGACGGGGTCGTCCTGGCCGGACAGGTCGGACTGGCCGACAATATCGAGATCGGCAGCGGCGTCATGGTCGGCGCCCAGGCCGGGGTGATGAGCAGCGTCGGGCCCGGAGAACGGCTCGCATGGACGCCCGCACTGAACGTCAAAGAAGCGGTGCGGGTGGTTGCACACATCTTGCGCCTGCCGAAACTCTCGCAAGAGCTCAAGCGCCTGACGGCGAAGGTAGATAAACTTGAAGCTGCAAAAAACGATAAAGGATGAAGTCCAGCTCGCGGGCAAAGGCCTGTTCGGGGGCCAGGACGCTACGGTGACCTTTCGCTCGGCCGCGGAAGACACGGGCATCGTCTTCGTGCGGACCGACGTCGCCAGCGCGGTGCGGATCCCCGCGACGGCGCCGAGCATTGCCGAGCGGAGCCGACGCACGAGCATCAAGAAAGGCGACGTCAGCATCGAGACCGTCGAGCACTGCCTCGCTGCGGTCCGCGCCCTGGAGATCGACAACCTCACGATTGAGGTCAACGGGCCCGAGCTGCCTGCCCCCGATTGCAGCAGCGCCGGATTCCTCACGTGCCTCAAGCAAGCCGGGATCGTCGAGCAGAAGAACCCCCGCAAGGAATTCGTGATCCAGAAGGCCGTCAGCATCAGCGCCGGCGACGCGACGATCTACGCGCTGCCCGACTCGGACGCCGAGCTGAACATCACCTACGACCTCGACTACAGCGGTTATCCAGCCATCGGCCGGCAGGTCTTCAGCTACCGCCTGACGCCGGAGAGCTTCGAGACGACGATGGCGCCCGCGCGCACCTTCTTGCTGGAGGCGGAGGCCCGAGAGTTTCAGGCCCGCGGATTGGGCAAGCACATCGGGCCCTCGGATGTGCTGGTGATCGATGCGGACGGACCGGTCAAGAACAGTTATCGTTTTCCCAACGAGTGCGTCCGGCACAAGATCGTGGACCTGATCGGGGACCTCATGCTGGTCGGCCGGCCGGTGATCGGGCGGATCGTGGCCTACAAGAGCGGCCACGCCTTGAACCAGCAGCTCGTCCGCAAACTGTATGAGGCGGTGCAGCAGCGGGATCGCATGGACCGGTTCGGGACCGACGCGATCCTCGACATCCGGCGGATCCAGAAGATTCTGCCGCATCGATATCCCTTCCTGCTCGTAGACAAGATCATCGAGGTCGAAGGCGATACGAGAATCAAAGGCGTCAAGAACGTGACGTTCAACGAGCAGTTCTTCCAGGGGCATTTCCCTGGGACGCCGGTCATGCCGGGCGTGTTGATCGTCGAGGCGATGGCCCAGGTCTCGGGCGTGCTGTTCGCCCAGCGACTGGAGCACACCGGAAAGCTCGCCATGTTCCTGAGCATGGACAATGTGAAGTTTCGCAGGGCCGTCGTCCCGGGCGATCAACTCATCCTGATCGCCGAGACCGTGCGCCTGCGTCGCAGAACCGCCCATTGCCGGTGTCTGGCGATGGTCGGTGATACCGTGGCCGCGGAGGCGGAGATCAAATTCATGCTTGTGGACGACGAAAAGGTATGATTTGTGACTCTTGATTTCTGATTGAAGAAGACGCCTCCGTCAGGTTGTCCGACCGAGCGACGATCATCGGGCCGAGTCGCCAGACCGGGCAGCAATCAACAGTCCGCAATCAATTGAAAGGCAGGAACCACTCACATGGCGATTATTCATCCCACGGCGGTCGTGGAAGAGAACGTTCAATTGGCCGACGACGTAGTCGTCGGCCCCTATTGCGCGATCGGCAGCGGCGTGTCGATCGACGCGGGGACGATCCTCGACTCCAGGGTGATTGTCACAGGCAACACGAGGATTGGCCGACAGAATCACTTCTTTCCCAACTCCATGATCGGCTGCAATCCCCAGATCCTCGGGTTGGGTCCGGGCGCCGAAGTCGGTGGGCTCGTCCTGGGGGATCGCAACGTCGTCCGCGAGAATGTGACGATCCACACAAGCAAATACCCCGGCGCCGCGACCCGGATCGGAAGCGACAACCTTCTGATGGTCGGTTCGCACGTCGGTCACGACGCGGTCCTCGAAGACAAGATCATTTTGAGCAATCTCGTCCAGATCGGCGGACACGCCAGAATCGAGATGGGCGCGTGGTTCAGCGGACTGTCGGCTTGCCACCAGTTCGTCACGATCGGACGATGGTCCTATGTCGCCGGCTTGGCGGGCCTGACTCACGACATTCCGCCTTTCCTGATCGTCAGCGGCCACTATCCCCCGCGAATCCGCGGGGTCAACAAACGCGGCATGAACCGCGCCGGACTGAACGAGCAGCAACAAGAACAGATCTTCAACGCCTACAAGCAACTCTATCGCCACGGCAGCACGCTGCTGAACAACGCGAAGGAGCTCGCCGCGCAGGACGGGCTTGATGAAAACGTGCGGGCGATGGTCGACGCGATTTTCCGGAGCAGCAACCACCGGTTCGGCCGTTACCTGGAGACTCTCAGGACCGAATAGAACACATGGGCCGCCGCGAGCGGTGGTCGGGTTGATCCTATAAGGCCCATAGGGCCTGTTTACAAATCCCGGACTTCGATGGAAGAAGACAAGATTCGAACAGCAGTCGTCGGCGCGGGCAAGATGGGCGCGATCCACGCCAAGGTGTACAGCCAGTTGCCCAACAGCCGACTCGTCGCCGTGGTGGATGCGGATGAAGCGAAAGCCGGGCAGCTTGCCGAGAAGTACGGCTGCGCCGCGTACACGGACTGCGCCGAGTTGTTCGGCAAGGTCGATGCCGTCACGATCGCCACGCCCACGACGACGCACCTGAAACTGGCCAAGCTGTTCCTGTGTCAGCGAATCGCGGCTCTCGTGGAGAAGCCGCTTGCGTCGAGCGTCCGGGAGGGCCGCAAGATCGTGTCCCTGGCCAGGAAGTACGGCACGGTGGTGGCCGTCGGCCACTCGGAGCGGTGCAACCCGGTCGCCCAGGCCATGAAGAGACTGGACATCGAGCCGAAGTTCATCGAGGCCCACCGCGTCAGTCCCTACCCGTTCCGCTCGACCGACGTGGGCGTCGTGCTCGACATCATGATCCACGACATCGACATCGTCCTGTCCCTGGCGCGGAGCAAGATCAAGCGGGTGGATGCCGTCGGGGTCACGGTCATCGAGGGGGGCGAGGACATCTGCAACGCGCGGATCGTCTTCGACAACGGGTGCATCGCCAACCTCACCGCGTCGCGTCTGGCGCTCAAGACGGAGCGCCGGGTCCACGTCTTCAGCCGACAGGCCTACCTGAGCGTCGATTACCTCAAGAAGACCGGCATGGTCATCAAGACCGATCCGAACAAGAACGTGGTCGGCATGATCAAGGAGTGGCGTCAACGCGGCGACTTCAACCCGGCGGCCGTCAACTGGCCCGGCCTGTTGCACATCGAGCAGCTCGAGATCGATGACAAGGAGCCCATTCGTCTCGAACAGGAAGCGTTCCTGCGGGCCGTCAAGGACGAGGCTTTCGCCCCCGAGGTCAGCGCCGAAGAAGGCCTGGCCGCTCTCCGCTGCGCGCAGAAAATCCTTCGCGCCGTGAGAAAGCACAAGTGGGACTGAGCAAGGATGATTGTTGATTGATAATGGATGATTGCGGGTGGACGCTGGACTGCTCGAATCACCCTTCATCCATAATCCATCATCAATTCTTCGTCGCGTTTTCGCGGGCCCGGCGGATCAGCTCGCACACCCAGTCCTCGAAGTACAGTGGATAGAGGTTCATCCTCTCGCTGGCCCACTGGACGCCCTCGCGACTGAGCAGGGCCTTGAGTTCCTCGTTGTGCCCTGGGAACACCTCCGCCAGTCTCTTTTTGTACACGTGTCGGAGCATACGCTGGCGGTTCTTGCGGGTCTGATCGTCTTTGTCCACGGCGCGGAAAAAATGGCGGATCGTGCTGATCTTCATGCTGTCCCTCTTGAAGAAAGGGGCCAGCCTCTTCGGAACGGCATCCGCCAGTTCCAGATCGTCGCCGATGCTCTGAAGGAGCGTCTCGCCGGGCTCGTAGTGCAGGAAGGGGTCGTAGAAGAAGACCGCCGGCTGAAAGTCCACTCGGTTCGCCGCCAGATGCGGGACGAACAGTTCGACGAACGCCCCGTTGCGAAACAGGTTCAGGGGTCCGTCGCCGATGCAGATGTGATAGCACAGACTGTTGAGATCCCTGCGGTTGTAGCCGACGACGGCGTTGAACACGTGTCGGAGTCTCGGCAGAGTGGCCCGCCGGACGTCAAAGATGATCAGCCGGGCGGAGACGGTCTCCGGAGCGACGCGTTCCATTGCCTCCAGGGCATCGCGAACCGTGGCTCCTCGCGGGCAGACTTGCGTGCATCGCACAAGACGTTTGTCCGCACCGATCCTCTCGGACACATCGTCGGCCAAGACCGGGTCGAGCGTCAGGATATGGATGACATTGCGCCTCGTCGGATGGCTCAGGATGTCCTGTTTTGTATCGGTGATGGTGTATTTGTCTTCGTCCACGTTATTCTGCCTTTTGCGACCCGGTCGCAAGCACGCGTCATCATTTCATACGCTGCCGCGTCACGCTTGGTTCTCCCGGTCGATGGCCTTGAGCTGCTCCTTGCGGGCCTGGACCCGCAGCCGGGCGTTCTCATAGCGTTGCTTCTCCTCCGGGCTCTGCGGCAGCAGCGGCGGGACGGCCACCGGCTTTTTATTCTCGTCGAGCGCGACGATCGTCAGATGGGCCGTCGTGGCGAGCGCCTGCTGGGCGGTGTAGGGGTCCTCTCGGATCACCTGGACGCCGACCTCCATCGAGGATCGGCTCACGTAATTGACCGCTGCCCTGAGAATCACGTGGTCGCCGATGCGAATGGGCTGTCGGAAGACCAGCGAGTCGATGCCGGCCGTCACGACCTCCCGGCCGCAATGTCGCTGGGCGGCCATCGCTGCGGTCATATCGATCCAACCGACGATGGCCCCGCCGAAGGCGGTCCCCTGCGGGTTGGCCTGCGGCGGCATCACGAGATAGCGGGTCTCCACCGCGCTTTCACCAGGTGTTTTGCCCATTGCGTTCGTCATATGCCCATAGTGTCGCGTCGCCGGCCGACAAGTCAACCACCTATCGGCAGAAATCCGGATTGCGCAGGGGGCAGGCTTGATTGTCGCCGGTCGCATCGACTAAGATTGTGCCAGGACCCTCAAGTGAAGAAACCGCAATCTCAACCATAGGAGGACACCAACATGCAACGACGCGACTTCCTCAAAACCGCCGCCGTAGTCGGGACCGGATGGTCCATCGTGCCCAGCAGCGTGCTCGCTGGCGCCGGCGCACCGAGCAACAAGCTCAACATCGCCCTGATCGGAACCTGGGGCCGGGGCGAAGCGCACTTTGGCGATCTGGAGAAGGAAAACGTGGTCGCTCTGTGCGACATCAACGAGGAGCACCTGGAGTTCGGCGCCAAGCGATTCCCCAACGCCAGGAAGTACGTCGATTGGCGTAAGTGCCTCGACCAGAAGGATCTCGACGCGGTCGTCTGCTGCACGGCGGATCACACCCACGCCTTCATCGCCAACTGGTCGTTGAATCGCAACCTGCACTGCTACATGGAAAAGCCGCTGGCCATCAGTGTGGAAGAGGCCCGCATCGTCCGCGCCAACTGGGCCCAAAAGAAGGGCAAGCTGGCGACGCAGGTCGGCATGCAGCGTCATGAACATCCGAATTTCAACCGCATTCAGGAACTCGTCCGCGACGGCGCGATCGGCGAACTGAAGGACGCCTACGCCTGGGGCAACCGGCAGATCCGACGGCCTGGGTACCTGCCTGCCGAAGGTCAGCCGCCGGCCCATCTCCATTACGATCTGTGGGTGGGACCTTCGCCGTTCCATCCGTACAACCCCGGCTACTTCTCCGGCGGACCCGGCGCCAACTGCCTCCAGTGGAACATGTATTGGGACTTCGGCGTCGGCCAGATCGGCGACATGGGCAGCCACACGATGGACCTTGCCTGGAACGTCGTCGGCGAGGGCGTGCCGACCACGATGGAAGCCAAGGGCGAGGAGTTCAACCCGGACGTGACGCCGGTGACGATGGAGAGCCACGCCGTGCTGCCGGCCAACGACTGGCACGGCGAGATCGGCGTCCACTGGTATCAGGGCGGCGCGATGCCGAGAACGCCGAGGAACTGGATCGATCTGAACACGATCGACCACGGCGCGCTGTTCAAGGGCACCAGGGGCTATCTGCTCACCGATTTCACCTCCCGCCTGCTGATCCCGTTCGGCGACGACGCGGACATGAGCTACTACAACCGCCGGCCGAAGGACAAGATGCTGCCCAACCTCGGGCACTTCCAGACGCAATGGATCGAAGCCTGCAAGGACCCCAGTCGCAAGACCGCGTGCGACTTCGAGTACAGCGGCACGATGATCGAGACGATGGTCCTGGGCCTGGTCGCCTACCGCGCGGGCAAAAAGCTCGAGTACGACGGCGCAGCGGGCAAAGTCACCAACTGCCCCGAGGCCAACGAGCTGCTCAGCCGCAAGTACCGCGAGGGATGGACCCTCGACGGCTGACAGGTGGCGGTTCGGAAAGGCATCGCCCGGAGAATGTGTTGAAACGGCAAGGGGACTCCTGGCCGATGGCCGGCGTTGGAACCGGCGTGCATCGGTCGGGAGTCCCCTTCTTCATGTTCCTGGCAAATGGGCTGTGTCGCAGGCCGTCAGGCGATCTGGTCCAGCGTCGTCTGGGTCGAATCGTCAGATCCGGATCGGAAGAAATCCAGGAACGAACGATGTTTCGTCGCGTCGTCTTTCGCACGCAGCTCGGCGCCGATCTCCTTGGATGCGGCCCGGAGTTCCTCGAGGCTGAGCACGCCGTCTTGGTTGGTATCCGCTGAGTCGAAGACCTCGGAGGAAATCGAGAGCTCCTCAGCACTCAGGGCGTCGTCGTCGTCCGTATCGAGGTTTTGCATGAGCTGTTCGGCTGACGAATCGAAGTTCGGCGGCGGCCCCTGGGGCTTCTGTGCCGCCAGTTCCTTGCCGATGGCGTCGGCGGCATTCTTGAGTTCCTCGGCGTTGAGCTCGCCGTCGGCGTTCGTATCCGCTAATTGGAACGCTTCCGCGGAGATCGCAATCTCCACCGCGCTGAGGGTCCCGTTGCCATCCTTGTCCTTGTCCTCGATCAGCCGCTGGGTGGCCTCGTTCAGGTCGTCGGACCGACACGAACCATTCGTCCGGCAGGCGTTTAAGAGGTTACTCAAACCAATGCCCGATACATCCATACCGTTCCTTTCTCTTGTGCTTCTAGTCACACGCCCCTGTTGCGCCGCCGGCAAGGGCGTGTCGAACTCGGAAGAGTACAGCTTTTTGGTGCAACTCCCGTGCCGCGCGGGGGGAATTGGCGAGGCATTCGGCCCGACGCCATTGGCAAGGGGAAAAAACCGCTTTGCCAGGGTAGATTTGGCCTTGTGTCGCAGCATCTTGTCTGACGTTGCGCCTACAGCGAGAGCGTGGATATCAGGTCCGGCCGGTTCCGGACCCGGAAGAAACCTGCGCCAGCCGGAAGAAACCTCCGAACGGGCAACCTGTATCAGGATGCGCAAATCGTCCCTACCGCGTCGGCTGCGCCGGCAGTTGGGCCGGTTGCGACTGACTGGAGAAATCGACCTTCGGCGGCTCGGCGCGAGCCTGCTCAGTGGTCTCGAACAGCGGTCTGGACTCGACGCCCGCCTTCCGCGCGAACCACGAGCCAAACACCTCTCTCGCGTACGTGTTCTGCGCCCTGGCGGCCTCGTTGTAGCGCGTCCGGGCGACGGAGATGCGATTCTCGGTGCCTTCGAGCTGATCCTGGAGCGCCAGGAAGTTCTGATTCGACTTGAGCTCGGGATAGGTCTCGCGAAGCACGAGCAGCCGGGACAGCAGGCCGCTCAACTGGTTGGACGCATCGATCTTCTGGCTCACCGTGTCCGCCTGGAAGTACTTCGTGCGAGCCTGTGCGATGTTCTCGAAGATCTCCTTCTCCTGGCCGGCGTACCCCTTCACGGTCTCCACGAGATTGGGCACGAGATCGAGCCGGCGCTGGAGCTGCACGTCCACGTTGGCCCAGGCCTCCTGCGTCGCGGTGTCCAGCCTGATTGCGCGGTTGTAGCCGCGGATGTAAACGCCGGCCGACAGCGCGCCGAGCAGGATCACGATGCCCAGAATCCCGAGCACGACCGCCGTCAGGGAGGCGCCCCGGGGAGAATTCGCTGTTCTTGATTTCGATTGAAACATTTTTGACCTCCAGTACATTTACCAACTGCCGCCTGCGCCACCGCCGCTGAAGTGGCCTCCGCCTCCGCCGCCAAAGTGTCCGAACCCACCTCCCATACCGCCGCCGAATCCGCCGAACCCGCCGCCGAAGGGGCCTCCGCCGAAAGAGCCGCTACGACCGTAACCGCCATAGCCGCCGAACCCGCGGAACAGCAGGGGCCAGAACAGCCATCCCATTCCGCTTCCGCCGGAGCGTCCTCGTCCTATCCCGACCCCGCCAAAAACGAAGAGCGGCAGCAGGAAGAACAACAACGAACAGCACGGCAGACCGGGACGCCGATTTGTCCCACGATTCACCGGCGGCGCCTGTGGAACGACGGGCAAACCGGTCAGCGCGACGCCCATCTGCTGGGCGATCCGCCGGACGACCTCCAGATTCACGGCGTAAATGCCGTCGCCGTACCGTCCTTCCTTGAGGTAGGGAACCAGCGTTTGTCTTCCGAGGTTGCCGAGGTATCCGTCCGTGAGGAACCCCTCCAGCCCCTGGCCCGGCGTGAACCAATACTTGCGATCCGAGACCGCGATCACGAACAGCATCCCGTTGTCTTTGCCTCGCTGTCCGAGCTCCCAGTTGTCGTGTGCGACCTGGACGGAGTATTGGGCAATGGGAATGCCGCCGGTGGTGGGCACCGTCAGGATGATGTATTGGACGCCGGTCTTTTGTTCGAGCTCCTGGAGCAGGCCGTTCAGGGCGTGCTCGGAGCCGGCCTCGATGACATTGGCGTAATCCTCGACGTAGTGTTGCGGCATGGGCAATTGGGAGGGAGCATAGTTGGCTGCCCCGGCCAGCGGCGTCAGACAGATCATCGCGAGGAATCGCAGCGCGGCTCTATGCATGATTACAGCTCCATCTCGTCGATGATCACCGCGAGCCGGTCCACCGCGTCAACGATAGCGACAAAGGCGTTCTCGATCTCGGCATCGGACAGCCGGGGCCTCTCGTGACGCCAACGATTTGCGCCGAGGACGGTGTCGAGATCGACGTGGAAGTGGTTTGCCGCCTCTCGCAGCGTCGCGGCCATCGTCGTCGGCCGCTCGGCGTCCTGAAGCCACAGCATGGCTCGCAGCAGGGGGGCCAATCCCTTGACGGTCGATACGAGGATGTCGCGGACGAGTCCCTTGTCGCCCGCGGCGGCGATCCAGCCCTGTCGGAGTCGCACGAGCATGGCCTTGAGTTCCCGCTCGCACTGGAGCCGCACATCCGTCTTGTCGATCTGGATCCCCACGAACGGGTCGTCGCCCAGGATCGTCTCGTGCGTTAGTTGGAGATCGAGGAACTCGATGCCGAACACGTCGCGCGACCGCTCGATGTAGGACGCGGTCATCAGCAACGGCGCCGAGAGTCTGGACCGCCTCAGCGATTTGGCCAGGGAAACGACCGCGTTCAGGGCTGCCAGACTGTGCTCGTCCAGCAGGACGACCGTGTTGATGTCGCTGACGCCCGGCTGGAAATCGTCCGTCAGAGCGCTGCCGACCACGGTGGCGCTCTGGAGACGACCTCCGAGCGCCGTCTGCACGTGCTGGACAAACCGCGTAAGCGGCTCGCGAATGGCTTCGCGGACCGAGTTCAAGCGTGGAGTATCCTGTCTATCGCTCATGCGATCGTCCTTCCTTCGTAAATCCTCGTTTGCGAGTGTTTCACATCCCGCAGCCGCCTTTCAAGTGGTCGGAAATCCTCAGCACGCGAATCGTGCCACTTTGACAGTCTACAAGACGCCGGAGAGACGTCAACCTTCATCGTATTTCGCGGTTTTTGCATCGCTACGGCCGATTGCAGTCTGGCACGCAGTTTGCACATGCACTCTTTGAAAATGCGGATTCGAATCTGGAAAGATCGGAAATCGTGTTTTGGCAAGAAAAGGGGGTAACAAATATGGCAATTGTACCGTGGGTTCACAAAAACAGGAACGAATTGGGCTCGCTTCGCAGCCAGATGGATGACTTGTTCGAGAACTTCTTCCGGGGGTTCGACAGGCCGTTGTCGCTCTTTGCCGAGCGGGCCTGGCCGACGGTGGATGTCGCCGAGAAGGATGACGCCGTCCAAGTCCGTGCCGAGGTGCCGGGATGCACGCCTGAGGATATCGAAATCTCGGTCTACGGCAACACGCTCACCCTCAGCGGCGAAAAGAAGGAGTCGCACGAAGACAAGCGCGAGGGGTACTACCACATCGAGAGCACGTATGGGTCGTTCCGTCGGGACATCCCGCTGCCCGCCGAGGTCGATGCGGACAAGATCGAGGCCGTTGTGAAGGACGGCGTCCTGTCCGTCACACTGCCGAAGGCCGAGAAGAGCAAGGCCGTGAAGGTAAAAGTCAAAGGATAAGTGGTCTCTCTGCCCCCGGCGGAGCGATTACGAAACGACATATGCCGCCTGCGCCGCGTGCGCAGGTGGCATATGTCCTTTTTGGCGAATTGCCGGTGGTTCAGCTTGCTTGGCCTTTGACGCGGAGGATGCCCTGGATGAGGTCGCTGCGGCTGGCCATTGCGCACAGCTTGCCGTCTTTCGTCAGCGGAACGATCCGTGTGCTCGAGTCCATGAGCTGATCGCATACGTCGATCAGGCTCGCGTCCATACTCAGGTTGGGCACGTTGGCGCTCATATAATCGGCGACGGTCTGCTCGGCGCGATCCGTCGTTTCGTACAGCAGACGCAGGACGTCCTTTTCTGACAGGATGCCGAGGAGATTCAGCTCGGCGTCCACGACGGGCAGCGCCGTAAGGTTCCGGTTCGCCATGAGTCGGATCGCCTCGTAGATGGGCGTGTCCGGCCGGACCGTAATGACCATCCTCCTGGCTACATCGCTTGCTTTGAACATGTTCCACTCCCCGGCCCCGAAGGGTCGTCGATCGTTGTCATTCATACCCCGAGCAGGTCATCAGCCCTGACCCGCCGCGTGAACCTGCGTTGGCGGCGTCTGCTTCTGGACGAGACGCCGCCGCTCGATGCGAGGCGCCGTCTCGCAGACGATCAGGGTTGCCCCTCTCAGCGTCGTCCGGTCCAGCTCGGCGATGGCCTTGTAGGCCGCGGCGCTGTCGGGCATCTCGACGAATCCAAAGCCCAGTGAGTGCTCGGTGATCTCGTCGCGGATGATGTTGACCGTGGTGACCTGGCCGTACTGCACGAACTTGTCGAGCAGTTCCTGCTCGCTCGTGTCGACGGAAAAATTCCCTACAAAAACGACCATCGCGCGCTCCTTCCTCGTGGTGCGACACATTCCTGTTCCCTAAGAAGCCGGTTCTCAAGGCCGTGGCCCGAGCCGGATTATGGAGGCCCCGGCGCGGCCTGTCAATCGCCAAAAGTCGCCAGCCGGACCATCCCTCGTCCGAGTCAGCCCGTCATCCCATCGCGATGATCTTGTCGATTCGCTTGACCAGATCGGTGAGGTAGGCTTCGTCCCCGCCGGCGAGTTCGGTCGTCAGGTAGCTGCAGTAGCCGATCTCGGCCAGTGCCTTGCGGACCTGCGGCCAGTTCACGTCGCCGTCCAGCAGGTTCGTCCACTGGTAGCCTTCCCGTTTGAAGTCCTTCAGGTGGATGCGGATAATCCGCTTGCCCACTGTGCGAACCCAGTCCTGGGCGAACCCGAAGAGGATCATGTTGCCCACGTCGATGTAGGCCTTCAGCCAGGGGCTGTCGAACTCGTCGACGTACCGTGCGAACTCCACCGGGCTCAGGAGGAATTTGTTCCACACGTTCTCCACTGCGATGGTCACCCGTAGTTCCGCGGCCAGAGGCAGCAGCTTGCGGATATTGGCCTGGGAGCGGGAATAGGCCTCGCCGTAGCCGACTTCCTCATTCACAACAGCGGGCACCAGGAGCACGGCTTCCGCGCCCTGGTCTTTGGCGCTTCGCAGTGCGGCTTCCATGCCTGCCAGGCCCTTGTCGATGACCTCCGGCCTGGGGTCCGAGAGCGGGGCGCCCCAGCCGCCGTAACAGAGCGAATGGATCGGCACGCCCGCCTGTCGGGCCAGGGTGCCGAGTTCCTTCGCTGCGGCTGAATCCGCCATGGGCGAGTTCTCAACACCCTCGAAGCCGCACTTCTTGGCCAGAATAAACTTTTCCGAATCCGCCAGCTCCTTGGGCAACATGCCGAACTGACATGCCTTGAGCGGCCGGCCCGGCTGCGACTGGCCGCGCGCTGCGCCCCCCATCGACCCCAATCCCACCCCGGCCGCGATTGTCGCGGCGACTTTCAAAAAATCCCGGCGTCCAGCCGTGAATTCGTTCATGGCCATCTCCTTTGCTGAAAAACCCCTGTCATTCACCCGCCTCGACGAGTAGAGGCCGGCTCGACCCGTGCATGGGCACAACCTGACGAATACCGACGCCCATTCTACTGCCATCGAATGCCCTCTGCCAGAAGCTTCTCGGTTGCGGCGCACACCGGCCGGCAATTCATAGCAACGCCAAGGAGGAATGGGGGCTATGAAGTGCTGGGATTTCTATAAAATAGACTTGACACAACGCACGGTCGGAGGGAAAATATCTCTTTGTAGAATGGGGAGAAGGGAAGGTGGGTGGATGCTGTCGGTGAAGCACATCCTGACGGCGGTCGTGGTCTTGCGCTGCCGCATTGGTGGTGCGTGCCGATATGGTCCCGTTGAGCGAGTGGGACATGGGCTCGCACAAAGTGGGGGGAGTTGTTGCCAATTGTCCCCAGCAACCGGTTTGGGACGATCCCGTTCCGTTTTCCCGCCTCGCCTTTGCCGACTTGAATGGGCTGTCTGTCGGCCCGTTCGCTGATGTGCAGGCAGGCGTCGAACCTGCCGATGCGTCACAACCGACATGTGTACTGGAGGACAAGCAGGGCAGCCTCGGTCTGTGTCTGTATGCCTTTCTGAGCCTTGGATTGTGCAAGGCGGTGTCCTGGGTGAAGCTCCTGTCTGCATGGGTGACGCTTGGCTGGTGCCACGACGGCGGCCCGTTTCAGGCCGGCTACAGCCATGTGATTTCCCCTGATTGCCTCTGCATTGCTGCGGCTCATGGTGTTGTCCCGCCAGACCCTATGGCGGAAAATCCCTCGCCACAATACCGTTGCGAGGCGGTCTTCTCTCTCTGGCGCAAGCAACAGTCGGTGCCAACTGTACTCGCCTCTCGCGCCCCTCCTGCTCGACCGTGCTCTCAAGGGTTTCTCTCGCTCACCGAGTGACTGGGCGAATGTCCCTGTATGGATGGGGTGGCGTTCGTTTGTCCGTGATGAGCAGGGGATAAGAGTTCCAAACGGTCTCTCTGATAATCAGGAAGGGATACCCATGAAACGATTGGCTTTAGCAGCAGCGGTGGCGATCCTGCTTCAAGTGACTGCCATAGCCACCGCTGACGTTTTTCCATTCATGCCCGCAGATTCGTACGATTCCTCCCCGGACGGCATACCGACCGCCGCGGACAAGAATGATGGAATCCCGGATATTTTCGATGCAGTCAATCGGGTTGCAGGAACGGCCTACGCGGACAATGAACAGGTGGACAACCGGTTCATCCAGCCCGATTACGTGTGGGAAGAGCTGAACGGGCAGATCGCGTTGATCGGCTTGACCGCCGGCAACAACAACACGATCGGCTACTATACGGATCTGGGGACCGGTTTCGCAAGGACGGCTCTCCTGAGCAACTTCTCCGGGTTCGGGTGGAAGGGAGACGGGAGCAACACAAGCCCGTATCCAGGTGCGACATTCTCCCTCGGCACGAACAACCTGTTCGGATGGTATCTGGATTCTGTAACAAGCAGCAGCAGTGCCTTGTACTACTCTGAATCCGTGTTGAACCCCTCCGGCTGGGATCACCTCATGACCTTTGAGGTGCCGGAACTTGCGGGACAAA
>CAZDTD010000030.1:0-18988 GCA_964507995.1 uncultured Pirellulales bacterium
AGCGACTCGGCGGCAGCGAGACGATCAAAGCCAATGTCCGCGTGATTGTTGCGACGCACAAGAACCTCGAACAGCAGATCGCCGACGGCGACTTCCGCAGTGACTTGTACTACCGGATCAACGTGTTTCCGATCTATCTGCCGCCGCTGCGGGAACGCAAAGACGACATCATGCTGCTGGCGGACCACTTCCTGCAACACTTCGCCAGAGAAAACGGCAAGCTGATCACGCGGATCTCGACGCCGGCCATCGACATGCTCACCCGCTACCACTGGCCCGGCAACATCCGCGAGCTGGAGAACTGCATCGAGCGAGCGGTCCTCCTCTGCGAGGACGACGTGATTCGCAGCGAGCACCTGCCGCCGTCACTGCAGATGATCAACAAAGGCAATGCGACGACCACGCCGATGTTTACCGAGATCATCGCGAACAAGGAACGCGAGCTGATCGTGGACGCCCTGAAGAAGTGTGGCGGCCAGCAGCGCAAGGCCGCTGTCGAACTCGGCATCACCGAGCGCATCCTCGGATACAAGATCCGCAAGTACGGCATCTCGCCGAAGTACATCTGACGATTCCGCCGCGATCGAATCCTTGCCTGTACTACAGAATTGTAGCTGCATCGGCCAGTTGTGACATTTTTGTAGAGACGATGGCGGTCGTGCTTCAGGTGGCTCCTTCATCATAAGGCCTTGTCATTGCTGTGGTTGTGACGTTTTTCTCCGCCGGGTTATGTCCTGGCACGTGCTTTGCAAAGCTATGCGCACCGGGTTCGGAAGGTTGGTTGAAGGCCGGGGACGGTGTCGTCCGGGTGAGGAATGGATAAACCTGTGAATAGGAGCAAGGCAGAGATGTTGAGGAACAAGGGCTTGTGGTGTGTGACAGCGGTATTGTTGTGTTCGGCGTCTGCGGCGATGGCCGAGGACGAGGTCTCAGTGGGCGTGGCGGCCGACCTGTTCAGCAAGTACATCTGGCGCGGACAGAACGTTGTGGACGACTGGGTACTCCAGCCCAGCGCCAGCGTCGGATACAAGGGGTTCACCGGATCGATCTGGGGGAATGTCGATTGGACAGGTGAACTCGTCGACGATTGGGAACTCAGCGAGGTCGATTACGCGATCGACTACAGCAACAGTTTCCCCGGACAGGAGACCTTCGGCTACTCGTTCGGCGCGATCTATTATGACTTTCCCAATACAGGTTGGAACGCGACGAGCGAAGTCTACGCCGGACTGACGGCGGACGCACCGTTCTCGCCGGCGGTGAAGTGGTTTTACGATTTCGACGAAGCCGACGGCAGCTACATCCAGTTCTCCGTTGGGCACACGATTGAGAAGATTGTTTCGTGGACGGAACGGGAATACTGCGGCTTGACGCTCGGCGCGAGCCTGGGGTATGCGACCGACAACTACAACGAGTCTTACTTCGGGGTGGACGATGGGGCGATCAACGATCTGACGGTCACGGCCGGCGTGCCGTTTTGTTTCGGCTCGCTGACGATCAAGCCGAGCGTGGGGTACTCTGTGATGATCGACGACGACATCCGCGAGACCACAGACAAGAGCGACAACTTCTGGGGCGGCGTCGGCGCATCCTACAGCTTCTGACGACCGGGGGACATCTTGGACGGCGGGGGATTGGATCGCCGTCCTGGACGGACCGGAGAACACAAAGCCATCACTCCCATACAGTGACACAACTGCCCGGCGTGGATCTCGGGAAACAGCCGTGCAGCTCGTGGAGAGTCTGCGCCGGCAGTTGCTCGCGGAACGACGAACTCAAGGTGTAGTGAAGAAAGGGTGGATACTGAGGGCTATGAACAGGGGCAGAACCGCGGAATTGAAAGGGTTTCGGGGCTCATTGACCGTGGGCTCGGACGGGTTGACAGGGGAATTGGCCGGGGGGCGTCTCCTGCGTGGGGGCGGACCCGCCGGGCTCGGGCCGACCGGGCCCCAAGGTAAGCAGAGCGGGGCCGTCGGGGGGACGGCCCTCGGAAGCATGGGCTCTCGCAGGAGAACGACAAGAATCGGATGATATCCCGCGCCGCGTGGGCGCGAGGCCTGGCTGATAAAGGGTGGAAATGATGGATCCAAATGTAAAAGTCATTGTGGACACGATGTGGGTGCTGATTACGGCGATGCTCGTCTTTTTCATGAACCTGGGATTCGCCGCGGTGGAGTCGGGATTCGCCCGGGCGAAGAACTGCGTCAACATCATGTCGAAGAACTTCATCGTGTTTGCGGTTTCCTCGCTCGGGTTCCTGGTCCTGGGCTGGGGTCTGATGTTCGGCGACGGCACCGGCTGGATCGGCCTCCAGGGGCTGTTCTTTGCGAGCGGCGCCGACAACTCGCCTGCGACAGGCGAAGCCTACAAAGGCGTATACTCCGCCATCTCCTGGGCGGGCGTGCCGTTGTGGGCGAAGTTCTTCTTCCAACTGGTGTTCTGCGGGACCGCGGCCACGATCGTGTCCGGCGCCGTGTGCGAGCGGATCAAATATGTCTCCTTCATCGTCTTTTCGTTCGTGATGGCGATGTTCATTTACCCGGTCGTGGGGCACTGGGTCTGGGGCGGCGGCTGGCTGGCCAGGCTGGGCATGTTTGACTTCGCCGGCTCGACGGTGGTCCACAGCGTCGGTGGCTGGTCCGCCCTGGCGGGCGTGCTCATTCTCGGGCCGCGGATCGGCAAGTACGACAACGGGAACATCAAAGCGATTCCAGGTCACAACCTGTCGCTTGCCACGCTCGGCACGTTCGTGCTGTGGTTCGGCTGGTTCGGCTTCAATCCGGGTTCCACCATGGCGGCCGATCCCACCGCGATCGGGCACGTCGCGGTGACCACCAATACCGCGGCCGCCGCGGCCATCATGACCGCGACGATGACTTCGTGGTTGCTGATGGGCAAGCCCGATCTCGGCATGACCCTCAACGGCTGCCTGGCCGGGCTGGTGGCGATTACCGCGCCGTGCGCATTCGTCGGCGTGGGCACCTCGCTGCTGATCGGCGCGATCGCGGGCGTCCTCGTCGTGGTGGCCGTGATGATGTTTGATCGGCTGCGCCTCGACGATCCGGTCGGCGCCCTGTCGGTCCACCTGGTCAACGGCGTGTTCGGAACCCTGTGCGTGGGGCTCTTCGCCCAGGACAAGATCACCGGCACCGCCACGGGCAACGGCCTGTTCTTCGGCGGCGGTCTCAAGCTGCTCGGCGCGCAACTGGCGGCCGTGCTCAGCGTCGCGGCGTTCGTGTTTGCCGCGGCCGCGGTCACCTGGCTGGTCCTGCGGGCGACCATCGGAATTCGCGTCTCCCGCGAAGAGGAGCTGCGTGGCCTGGACATTGGCGAGCACGGCAATGACGCCTACGCAGGGTTCCAGGTGTTCGCCACGGAGTGACGGGTGGACGGGAAGTCAAGAGAATCCACGGGCCGACGGTCCGACTCAGGAGATACAGAACATGAAACTGATTATCGCATACATTCAGCCGCACAAGCTCAACGACGTGAAACAAGCCCTTTATAAGGCCGAGGTCTTCAAGATGTCGGTGACGAACTCGCTGGGTTGCGGCCAGCAGAAAGGCTACCACGAGTCGTATCGCGGCGTGCCGATCGAGGTGAACCTTCTCAAAAAAGTCCGACTGGAGATCGCGGTGAATGAGAACTTCGTCGAGCGGACAGTCGAGGCGATCATCGAGGGCGCCCACACCGGCCAGATCGGCGACGGCAAGATCTTCATCCTCGATCTGGTCGAATGTGTTCGCATTCGAACTGGGGAACGGGGAGGCGCCGCCATAGGATAACACGGTGGGGTTGTAACGAGACCATCACTTCTTGTGCCCTCTCTTGGGCCAGAAGGGGGCCCTGTCGCCAACGGCAGGGCCCTGTTTCTCTGTCCGGTCGGTCTCGTATGAATCTGGTGGTACGAAATATACGAAAGTGTAGTTGTTGTTGCTGATATCTACAAAAATGTTATCTATCGGGGATCGAGTGGTTTTGCGGTATGATTTGTAAGTGTCTGTCATATAAGCGGTTGTGCAAATTGTGGCGGTGCGGGTTTGTCTGGCACGCGGTTTGTAACTGTGTATGGCATACGTTGGCGTCCTCGCTCGGTGTATGGGAGCGGTTGGACAATTTGGGGCACGATGGGCCCCGGCATGTGGAAGGTGCAAGAATGATGGCGAACACGCATTGTGCAGTACGCTGCACCTCAGAGTGCAGTTGGCATTGGGTTGTGGGTAGGGCTTGCAGCGACCGGCGGATTCTGCTGGGGATCGCCGGCCCGCGCGGGCCTTACCCTCGTTTTACGATGCCGCAATGCTGACACATGGTGGGGCTCGCCCAGTATCTCACCCGGAAAGGCAACCACGCGTTTTATGATTGGAGAGCATTCGATGTCTTGTACGGTAAAAGGTGAATTCGGCCGCAATGTGTTCAACGAAGTGACCATGCGGGAATGTCTGCCGAAAAACGTGTTCCAATCCCTCAAGAAGACCCTGGATGGCGAGCAGCCGCTCGATCCGGTGACTGCGGACGTGATCGCCAACGCGATGAAAGACTGGGCGATCGGCAAGGGGGCGACGCACTTCTGCCACTGGTTTCAGCCGATGACCGGGCTGACGGCGGAGAAACACGATGCCTTCATCTCGCCGACGTCGGACGGCCGGACGATCATGGAATTCAGCGGCAAGGAGCTGATCCGGGGCGAGCCCGACGCGTCTTCCTTCCCCTCCGGCGGCCTCCGGGCGACATTCGAGGCCCGCGGCTACACCGCGTGGGACTGCACGTCGCCGGTCTTCGTGAAAGAGGACGGCAAGAACGTGATATTGTATATTCCGTGTGCGTTCTGCTCGTATACAGGCGAAGCGCTGGACAAGAAGACGCCGTTGCTGCGGTCGATGGATGCCCTGAACAAACAGGCGGTCCGGGTCTTGAAGGCCCTGGGCAACATGACGGTGAACCGGGTGACCGCGACGATGGGGCCCGAGCAGGAATACTTCCTGGTCGATCAGGCCTTCTATGCCAAGCGTCTGGACTTGCTGCTGACCGGGCGGACGCTGTTTGGGGCCAAGCCGCCTCGCGGCCAGGAACTGGAAGACCACTACTTCGGCTCCCTGCACGAGCGGGTGGCGACGTTTATGAACGAGCTGAACAACGAGCTGTGGAAGCTCGGAGTCACCGCCAAGACGCAGCACAACGAGGTGGCGCCCGCGCAGTACGAACTGGCGCCGGTGTTCTCGACGATCAATGTGGCGGCCGACCACAACCAGTTAACGATGGATGCACTCCACAAAGTGGCCCGTCGGCACGGTTTCGTGTGCCTATTGCACGAGAAGCCGTTCGCAGGCGTCAATGGATCGGGCAAGCACAACAACTGGAGCATGTGTACGGACACCGGGATCAACCTGCTGGATCCGGGCGACACGCCCCACGACAACATGGTGTTTCTCGTCATGCTCTGTGCTGTGATCCGGGCAGTTGACAAGTACGCCAAGCTGCTGCGGGCCAGCGTTGCCAACGCCGGCAACGAGCACCGTCTCGGCGCGAACGAAGCCCCGCCGGCGATCGTGTCGGTCTTCCTCGGCGAGCAGTTGACGGATATCTTCGAGCAATTGGCCAAAGGCGCGGTCAAGAACAGCAAGAAGGGCGGAATGCTCAAGTTGGGGTCTTCGATCCTGCCGCCGCTGCCGAAAGACTCGACGGACCGCAACCGCACGTCGCCGTTCGCGTTCACCGGCAACAAGTTCGAGTTTCGCATGGTGGGTTCCTCGCAGTCCATCTCGGGGCCCAGTTTCGTCCTCAATACGATTGTTGCCGACGTCCTGTGCGAAATTGCGGATGTCCTGGAGAAGGCGGACGATGTGAAGTCGGCAGCCCAGAAGACTTTGCAGGACATCGCGATTCAGCACGCCCGGATCGTGTACAACGGGGACAATTACACAGAAGAATGGGTGGCCGAGGCTGCGAAGCGGGGTCTGCCGAACATCCGCTCGACGTATGAATCGCTCATGAGTTTTCCGACGCCGGAACACATCGAGTTGTTCAGCCGGCATGGCGTTCTCTGCAAGCAGGAGATGGAGGCTCGTGCAGAGCTGCTGCTCGAGGGCTACAGTAAGCAGATCAACATCGAGGCCCGGACGATGCTGAGCATGGCCCGGCGTCAGATTCTGCCGGTCTGCTGCGAATACTCCGCCAAACTGGGCGAAGCCGTCGCCGCAGTTTCCGGCGCCGGTGTCTCCGCCGAGACGCAGAAGAAGCTGCTCGAACGGGTTTGCGGCCTGATCACGACGATGGACAGCCAAGTCGAGGCCCTGGAAAAGGTTACCGCCAAGGCGGCCGGGACTCACGACGCCGAGAACCAGGCGAAGAGTTTTCGTGAGGACGTGATCCCTGCGATGGTTGCCCTTCGGCAGACCGCCGACGAGCTGGAGACGATTGTGGATGCGAAGTTGTGGCCGCTTCCGTCCTATGCGGAGATGTTGTTCGTGCGGTGATTTCCGACTTGCCGAAAGTCGGTAGTCTGTGATCAGCGAGCCGGGGATCGCGGGGCAATCGTGGAAAACGACGGGTTTTCCGTTCCGCGGTCTCCGGCTTTTGCCGGGTTTCACTTTCCGATGTCCCAGGAAGCTGGCTCTCGTTCCGGCGGAGACGTCGGAAACGGTGCGGTGCGGGTCGCCATCCGTCTGGCTGTGGCCCCGACCGGGCAACGGAGAAACAACACGGCCGCCAATGTGCGTGCAGTCGCCTCCTGTCTTGCGCTCGCGACTCCGTTGCTATCTATGTCACCGGCAGATAGATGTACGTCCGCAAGTCGGCTGGCGGGGTGGTGTGCGGGTCGTTGAGATACTCCTCCCACATGGGCATGTAACGAGACCAGTCGGCGTCGGTCTTCATCAGGCCTTTGCCCTTGAGGAACTCGGCGATCTGGGCATAGGTCTTCGCCAATTCGGCATAGGGGCCGCGATGCGTGAATCGCATGGCCCTCGCCGCACGCAGGCGTTTGACAAAACCGGGACCGATCATCCGCGTCACCGCCGGCGGGGCGGCGACAGGCATCACAACCGTGAATCGGACTCCCTGCGGGCCGTAGGCAGTATAGATTGCCCGTGGCGGGCCGGAGGGGGACAACTTGTATTGTCGCACGAATCCCATCAACTCGTCGAAGGCGGCCCGCATGGCACGGCTGATGGCGGCCGGATCGGGACCGCATACCCCGGGCATCTGGGCCGCCAGCACGGCAGGAACCTCAATTACTTCCACAAACTCCAACGCATCAAACTCCGACATCGTTGCACTCCTGATTGATTGAGCCGCTTCTCGACGGGAAATTATGGCTCGCTCCGTGCGAAAAGGCAAGAGAAAATCCCCTCCGGCAGCATTTCATATTGTCTCCGGATGCGGTTGCCGATACACGCTATGTTCTCTATGTCGCCGCCTTATATCGCGCGGGAACCGGAATCAATCGGCTGCAAAAAGAAGATCATCGGTCTGTGGGCAGGACATGCGCGCGGCCATGGCAGAGTATGGACGTGGGGGCAATCGGTCGAGTCTCGTCCATTCGGCAGGAACGCGAATCTGTGCCTGACTTGCACATTCCGAAAAAGAGAGGGCTGCAGGTGGTTGGCCCTGCAGCCCCAGTGCGTGAAACGCAGCGGCATCGCAGGGGAGCACACGATGAGCACTGCGTCGTTCCATCGGTTCAGAACGCAAACGCGCCGCTGATGCCAACGCCCCATTTGCCGCTCTCTCCGATAAGGCCGTCGACACCGATGTTGATGTTCTCCGTGGGCGCCCACGCGGCGCCGAGCACGGCGATCGCCGATGCATGGTTGATTTCGAAGGAACCTCTGTCTCCCTCTTGCTCGCGATCGACGAGTTCCTCCACTTCTCCGCTCACGTCATATGTCTCATTGGTCATGGTGGCGTCGATGTCGAGAGTGCCCTGGAGGGTCTGCCAGCCGCCGGCAATATAGACCTGGAATGCGTCGCTCAGCTTGTATGTCGGGCCGATGTAGGCTGCGGCTTGCCACCAGTCCAGGTCGGCATCCACTTCTTCCGTTTCCACTGCGTATACGGTCTCCGCTACTTCGGAGACCTCCGTGTAACAACTGCTTCCGCTGAGGTCGTCGACCATACCGAACTGCAAACGTCCGCCCCAGGTCCAGGCGCCGGTCTGGCAGATCGTGAATCGGGTGCCAACCTGCCAGGTGAATCCGGTCCCGAAGTCGAGGGAGTCTTTCACTTTCTCCACGGTCGCAATCCATTGTCCCAGTTCCTCGTCGTAATCCCAGTCGACATCCCTGGTGACCAGGTCGGCTTCGGCGCTCGTCGCACCCAGACGGATGTACAGGTCCAGGTTGTCGCAGAACCCGTACTCCACGCTGCCGACGTAGGTGTGGGTCTCGAGGCTCTCCAGCACGATCCGTTGCTCCCACAGGTCATCGAGTTCCCACTCTCCCCACCCATCCTCGACATTCGGATCTTCGGAGAACATCCATTCCCTGTCATACTCCGTTACGCTGGCGCTGGCGTCCGCGTCCATTTCCTCGTACCAATAGCCGGCGTCGACGGCCCACTGTCCGGGGTCGAGGGTTGACATCGGAGCGCCGAAGGGGCCTCCGGCCAGAGCGACCGAACTCCAGATCAGGACCAGCAGGACACATGACCACAATCTTCCCTGTCTCATAGAGCACTCCCTTCCCAAAAGTCGATTTGATGGACAAAAACGAGTTCCCTTGAGTCTGTGTTTTGCCTAAGGTCACCTCCTTTCGATGCCGTGTGTCTTCCGATCATCGTCATCGGCGGTCCGCATTAGAGTACAACCCAACCCCAGAATCTGCGCACAGTTATGCACAGACCTCCTGCGATTGTGTCTGATTCATATGCTTCTACATCGTTTTTACATTGAACAATCGGCCGGCAGGAACACTGTCGGTCAACAGAATCACAAAACGACAACGTGCGTCGTCGGCCCGTGCATATTGGCCAACGGCCATCCCTTCCGTGTTCCGGAGGCCCGGAACCTCACCAGACCCGTCCAAGCTCTCAGGCCTGCCACGTCTGTCTGGCCGTCTTGCATGTGCTGCCATCTTATCGTCAACGCCACTCTCGCATAGCATTATCGTCAGTTCTTTCCAAATGGCAAGAAAAAAAAGAAGCGGGCGGGTGGTTTCTTTTGGGATTTCCTCTTCAAGCCAGGAGCGTGAAGACGACGTCGCGTGGCGGTGAAACACGCTGTGGCTCATCCGGTTTTCGTACTCCCGTCCGGGGAGATCATGTAAATAAGGGATTGTTATAGTGTTATCAGTTTGACTTATCGCATGTATTAACGAAACTGCCATATATGTGGGGGCGTACTGTCGTATGATATAGAAGAACCGGATCGGTAGCGCGGCACCGCCGCGCCGACGGGCAATCTCGGGGAATCCAATGATACGATTGCATGACCAGGGTCTATACGAAACGAAGTACGAACACGATGCGTGTGGGATCGGCGCCGTGGTGAACATCACGGGCACGCGGGACCACTCCATCCTCGAATATGGAAGGCAGATTCTCGTCAACCTGACCCATCGCGGGGCGGCCGGCGCCGATGAAACGACCGGCGACGGCGCGGGCATCCTGTTCCAGATTCCGCACGAGTTCCTCGCGGTCGAGTGCGAACGATTGAGCTTCACGCTGCCTGAGCCGTTCAGCTATGGCGTCGGGATGGTCTTCGAGCCCAAGGATGCGGAACTTCGCGGTCGGTGTGAGCAGGCCCTGGAGGACTCGCTTGCCTACTACGGCATGACCGTCCTGGGCTGGCGCAACGTGCCGGTATCGAACGATTGCTTAGGCAAACTGGCGCTGGTGGCCGAGCCGGTTATCCGGCAGGTCTTCGTCAGTGGCGAGGGCGTCCCGCCCTTGCGTCACGAGGCCATCCTGGCCTCGTCCTCTGGAGACGTCGTTGACCCCAGATCCAAAGAGCAAGGGCAAGATGCCCTCGCCACGGAGGAACTCGAACGGAGACTCTTCATGGCCCGCAAACGCGCCGAGCGGCTCATCTGCGAGGAGTTCGGCGAAAAAGCCGACGATTTCTATGTCGCGAGCCTCTCGTGCCGGACCATTTGCTATAAGGGCATGTTCATGGCCTGGCAGCTCTTCACGTATTATCCCGACCTCGCAGACGAACGGGTCAAGTCCGCCCTGGCCGTCGTGCACCAGCGGTACAGCACGAACACGTTTCCCAACTGGCGGTTGGCGCAGCCGTTCCGCTGTATCGCCCACAACGGCGAGATCAACACGCTCAGCGGCAATCGCAATCACATGCGGGCCCGCGAGCCGAAGATGGCCAATCCCCTGTTCGGCGAGGAGATCAAGGACCTGTTCCCGGTTCTCGTCCCCGGCGGCAGCGACTCGGCCTGCTTCGACAACGCCATGGAACTCCTCATGCGGGCAGGACGCAGCCTGCCGCATGCGATGATGATGATGATCCCCGAGGCCTTCGGGACCAAGTACCACATCAGCACCGACAAGCGGGCGTTTTACGAGTATCACTCGTCCATTATGGAGCCCTGGGACGGCCCGGCGGCGATGGTCTTCACCGACGGACGGCTCCTCGGCGGCGTCCTGGACCGCAACGGCCTGCGGCCTTGTCGGTATTTGGTCACGACCGACGGCCTGGCGATCATCGGAAGCGAAGCGGGAGTTGTGGAGTTCCCGCCTGAAAAGATCCAGGTCAAGGGGCGACTTCGGCCGGGACGCATGTTCCTGGTCGACACGGTCGAGGGCCGGATCATCTCCGACAACGAGATCAAGAGCAAGATCGCCCGCCAGAAGCCGTACCGGCGCTGGCTGGACGAGAACCGCATCGAGCTGCGAGGTCTGTTCGACGCTCCGAAACTGGTCAAGAGCGATCCGCTGACGATCGCGCGGCGCATGCGGGCCTTCGGCTACACGCGCGAGGAGCTGCGAATGATCCTGACCCCGATGGGCGTCAACGGCCAGGAACCCATCGGCTCGATGGGCAACGATGCGCCGCTGGCGGTGCTCTCCGAGAGGCCGAAGCTCCTGTTCAACTACTTCAAGCAGCTCTTCGCCCAGGTGACGAACCCGGCCATCGACCCGCTGCGCGAGGGACTCGTGATGAGCCTGATGTCCTTCACGGGTAAGAAGGGCAACCTGCTCGACGAGACGCCGCAGCACTGCCGGCAGCTCAAGCTGCCGCATCCGATCCTGACGAACGAGGACATGGAGCGGCTGCGGTCGGTCTGTCGGGGCGACTTCCGCGTGGCGACTGTGCCGGCCCTGTTCGAGTGGCGAGCTCTTCCGGAGCGAGGCCAAGATGGCCTCGCGACGCAAGGGCGGGACGCCCTCGCCACGAATCCGGGCGAGTCCCTGCGTCGCGGCCTGGATGCGATGATCGACGCCGCCGAGAAGGCCGTTCGGGAGGGGGCGTCGCTGGTGATTCTCAGCGACCGCGACATGTCCGAGACCCGGGCGCCGATCCCGTCGCTCCTGGCGGTTGCGGCGGTCCATCACGCCCTGTTGAACAAGGGGCTGCGACACGAGGCCGGCCTGATCGTCGAGAGCGGCGAGCCCCGCGAGGTGATGCACTTTTGCCTGTTGTGTGGCTACGGCGCCAACGGGATCAACCCCTACATGGCGTTCGAGTCGCTCGATCAGCTCAAACAGCATGGCGAACTGGCGGCGGAGATGGAGCCGGTTCAGATCGCGGATAACTACATCGCGGCGGTCAAGAAGGGCATCCTCAAGACCATGAGCAAGATGGGCATCTCGACCCTCCGCAGCTACTGCGGCGCCCAGCTCTTCGAGGCCATCGGCCTGGATCGCGAACTCGTCGAGACCTACTTTACCGGGACCAGCTCGCGAATCCGCGGCATCGGTCTGGAAGAGATCGCAGGCGAAACCCTCCAGCGTCACCAGTCGGCCTTCCAGCCGCGGTCGGCGGCCGCTATGGATCTTGACTTCGGAGGCGAGTACCACTTCCGGCTCACCGGCGAGCGACACCTGTGGAATCCGACGACTGTCGCGAAGCTCCAGCATGCGGTTCGGAACAACGATCCGGCCTCTTACGCAGCCTATGCCAAGGCCATCAACGACCAGGCGAAATCGCTCTGTACCCTGCGGGGCCTGTTCGAGTTCACACACGGCGAATCCGTACCTCTCGACGAGGTGGAGCCCGCCAGCGAGATCGTCAAGCGATTCTGCACCGGCGCGATGAGCCACGGCTCGATCAGCAAGGAAGCCCACGAGTGTCTTGCCGTCGCCATGAACCGCCTGGGCGGCATGAGCAACACCGGCGAGGGCGGCGAGGACCCGAAACGATACCAGCCCGAGCCGAACGGAGATTCCAAGAACTGCGCGATCAAGCAGGTGGCCAGCGCCCGCTTCGGCGTGACGATCCACTATTTGGCCAACGCCAGGGAGTTGCAGATCAAAGTCGCCCAGGGCGCCAAGCCGGGCGAAGGGGGGCAGTTGCCCGGCCATAAGGTTTCTGCGGAGATCGCGGCGTTGCGGCATTCGACGCCCGGCGTGACGTTGATCTCGCCGCCGCCGCATCACGACATCTACTCGATCGAGGACCTGGCCCAGCTCATCTACGACCTCAAGGCCAGCAACCCCGGTGTCCGGGTCTCGGTCAAGCTCGTGTCGGAAGTCGGCGTGGGCACCGTCGCGGCGGGCGTCGCCAAAGGTAACGCGGATGAAGTCCTCATCAGTGGCCACGACGGCGGCACCGGCGCCAGCCCGCTGTCGTCGATCAAACACGCGGGTTGTCCCTGGGAACTCGGCCTGGCCGAGACCCAGCAGGTGCTCGTGATGAACGGCCTGCGGGACCGTATCCGCGTCCAGGCGGACGGCCAGATGCGGACCGGACGCGACATCGTGATCGCGGCGCTGCTCGGCGCCGAGCGATTCGGCTTCGGCACCGCGGCGCTGGTGACATTCGGCTGCACGCTGCTTCGCAAGTGCCACGAGGGCGCCTGCGCGTTCGGCATCGCGACGCAGGACCCCGAGCTGCGCAAGCGGTTCGCGGGCAAACCGGAGCATCTTCAGCGGTTCCTGCACTTCGTGGCTGAGGAGGCCCGCCAGATCATGGCCGAGCTCGGTTTCCGCAAGATCGAAGACATGGTCGGCCGCTCGGACCGCCTGCGGATGCACAAGGCCCTGTCGCACTGGAAGGCCAAAGGCCTCGATTTCTCTGCGATCTTCCATCGCCCGGACGTGTCCGACGGCAGGGCGATCCGTTGCGTCGTCCCCCAGGCCGACCGGCTCGCGGATCACCTGGACTGGGAGATTCTCAAGCAGGTCGAGGGTGCGATCGAGAGAAAGGAAACGATGCGGATCGAGATGCCGATTCGCAACGTCAACCGCGCGGTCGGCGCGATCCTGAGCAATCGGATTGTGAAAAAATACGGTCCGAAGGGCCTGCCCGACGGCACGCTCGAAGTCGCGTTTCACGGCTCTGCAGGCCAGAGTTTCGGCGCGTTCCTGGCCCCGGGCGTGACGCTCCGCCTGATCGGCGACAGCAACGACTACCTGGGCAAAGGCCTTTCCGGCGGGCGGATCGTCGTGCAGACGCCGCCGGACTCGCGATTCATGGCGCATGAGAACATCATCGCCGGCAACACGCTGCTCTACGGCGGCACCGGCGGCGAAGTCTTCATCAACGGCATGGCCGGCGAGCGATTCGCCGTCCGCAACAGCGGCGTGACCGCGGTCGTCGAAGGCGTCGGCGATCATTGCTGCGAGTACATGACCGGCGGCACGGTCGTCGTCCTCGGACAGACCGGCTGCAACTTCGCGGCCGGCATGAGCGGCGGCCTGGCCTACGTCCTCGACGAAATGCAGCTTTTCGACACGCTGTGCAATCTCGACATGGTCGAGCTGGAAAGCGTCTGGCAGGAGGCCGACAAGGCCCTGCTCTACGACCTGATCGAACGGCATCTCGAATGGACCGGCAGCCAGCGGGCGAAGTATGTCCTCAAGGCCTGGCCGGATATGGTGGGACGCTTCGTCAAGGTCATCCCGATCGATTATCGCAAGGCACTGGAGCGGATGCGGGCCGTCGAGCATCGCGACACCGAGACCACTCCCGCGACCGAGGAGGTGTTCCATGCTTGATCGTCAGGTCGTACGGAGATTGTGGCGAGGGCATCCTGCCCTCGATCTTGGCTTCCTCCGAGACGACGACAGAAACGAGGGCAAGAAGCCCTCGCTACGAAGAAGAGCGGGGGCAAGATGCCCCCGTGACGCAAGGGCAAGATGCCCTCGCCACGAGGTGTTTCATGGGTGAGCTCAAAGGATTCTTGAAATATCAACGCCAGGAGGTCGGGCACCGGCCGGTTGAGGAGCGGGTGCACGATTTCAACGAGATCGATCTGCCGCTGACGCCGGAAGCGATTCGCAGACAGGCGGCTCGCTGCATGGACTGCGGCATTCCGTTCTGCCACGGCGCCGGCTGCCCGGTCGGTAACTCGATCCCGGATATGAACGAGTTCGTGTACAAGGGCCAGTGGGAGCAGGCCTGTCGCATCCTGCACGAGACGAACAACTTTCCGGAGGTCACCGGGCGGATCTGCCCGGCGCCGTGCGAGACGGCCTGTACGCTGTCCGTCAGCGACCATCCGGTCCTGATCCGGCACATTGAATACCAGATCGTCGAACGGGGCTTCCGGGAAGGATGGATCAAGCCGCTGCCGGCTTCGCGGAAGACAGGCAAGCGGGTGGCGATCATCGGCTCGGGGCCCGCCGGCCTGGCGACCGCTCAGCAGTTGGTCCGGGCAGGGCACACCGTCGTTGTATTTGAGAAGGATGAACAGGTCGGCGGCATGCTCCGCTATGGAATTCCCGACTTCAAGCTGGGCAAGCACATCCTCGACCGTCGGCTCGAACAGCTCATGGCCGAGGGCATCGAGTTCCAGACCGGCGTGGAAGTCGGCAAAGACATATCCGCTCATTACCTGCGCAAGATGTTCGACTGCATCTGCCTGACGATGGGGGCCCGCCAGCCTCGCGACCTTCCCGTGCCCGGTCGGGAACGCGGCAACATCCTCTTTGCGATGGACTACCTGACGGCCCAGAACAAGCTCTGTGCGGCCGAGGCGTTGGGCGATACGCCGCGGGTCAATGCCCGCGACAAGGTCGTCCTCGTCCTCGGCGGCGGCGACACCGGCAGCGACTGTGTCGGCACCGCCCGTCGGCAACGGGCCAAGCGGATTTATCAACTGGAGATTCTGCCCAAACCGCCGGAATCCCGGCCGGAGGATACTCCCTGGCCGATGTGGCCGCGGATGATGCGGACTTCTTCTTCGCATGAGGAGGGCTGCGAGCGACGATGGAGCGTACAGACCAAAGCCTTCAGCGGCGACGACGGTCTTGTAAAGGAACTCCACGCCTGCGAGGTGGAATGGACGAGCGTCAACGGCTCGTGGAAGATCAAAGAATTGCCGGGGACGGAGTTCACGCTCAAGGCGGACCTCATTCTGTTGGCTCTGGGCTTCGTTCACGTCGTCCACGAGGGACTGGTGAAGGATTTGGGCTTGCAACTTGACGCAAAAGGGAATGTAATAGTGGGCGATTGCCAGACCAGCGAGCCGTGGGTGTTCGCGGCGGGCGATACGGTCAGCGGCGCTTCGCTGGTGGTCCGGGCGATCAACAGCGGGCGTCAAGCGGCAGCGGCAATGGACCGTTGGCTGCATCAGGGCCCCCCGACGAGATGAAGGGCGGGGCGTCCAATCCCCAGCGACGAACAGACCCGCTGTCTGTACGCCCAGGAATGGGTACTGGAAGGCTGTAGATAGGAAACTATGCCGAAACGTAAGGACATTCATAAGATCCTGATCATCGGGTCGGGACCGATTGTCATCGGGCAGGCCTGCGAGTTCGATTACTCGGGCGTGCAGGCGTGCAAGGTGCTCCGCAAGGAGGGCTTCAAGGTCGTCCTGGTCAACAGCAACCCGGCGACGATCATGACGGACCCCGAGGTGGCGGACCGGACGTACATCGAGCCGATCACGCCGGAGATGGTCGAGAAGGTCATCCGCAAGGAAAAACCCGACAGTCTGTTGCCGACGCTGGGCGGTCAGACCGGCCTGAACACCGCGGTGGCCTTGGCCGAACGCGGCGTGCTCAAAAAATACGGCGTCAAGATGCTCGGCGCCAATCTCCGCTCCATCAAGAAGGCCGAGGAACGCGACCTGTTCAAAAAGACGATCCTCGACATCGGCCTGGAAGTCCCGAAGAGCGGATACGCCGAATCCTGGGAACAGGCCAGGGAGATCGTCAAGGAAACGGGTTTTCCCGCGATCATCCGGCCCTCGTACACATTGGGTGGCACCGGGGGCAATATCGCCTACAATGCCGAGGAGTACGAGAAGTATATCCACTGGGGCCTGACGCTCAGTCCCAAGCACCAGGTCCTCGTCGAGGAGTCGGTGATCGGGTGGAAGGAGTACGAGCTGGAGGTGATGCGGGACCGCAAGGACAACGTCGTCATCGTCTGCTCCATCGAGAACCTCGACCCGATGGGCATCCACACGGGCGACAGCGTCACCGTGGCCCCCGCGCAGACCCTCACCGACAAAGAATACCAGATCATGCGGGATGCCTCCCTGAAGATCATCCGCGCCATCGGCGTCGAGACGGGTGGTTCGAACATCCAGTTCGCGGTCAACCCCGCCAACGGCAAGCTCTACGTGATCGAGATGAATCCCCGTGTGTCGCGAAGTTCCGCGCTGGCGTCGAAGGCGACGGGGTTTCCCATCGCCAAGATTGCCTCGCTGCTGGCGGTCGGGTACACGCTCGACGAGATCCCGAACGACATCACGAAAAAGACGCCCGCGTGCTTTGAGCCGACCATCGACTACTGCGTTGTCAAGTGGCCGCGATTCACGTTCGAGAAGTTCCCGCAGACCTCGTCGGAGCTGACGATCCAGATGAAATCGGTCGGCGAGGCGATGGCCATCGGTCGGACCTTCAAGGAGGCGATGCAGAAGGCCATCCGCTCGCTGGAGATCAACCGGTATGCCCTGGCCGACAAGCACGTCAACACGTCGCTTTCATCGGACCAGTTGAAGGAGCGGTTGCGAAAGCACTACTGGGACAAGCTGTGGTACGTCGCCGAGGCGCTTCGGCGGGATATGACCGTCGAGGAAATCTTCTCGCTGACCCAGATCGACCCGTGGTTCCTGAACAACATCAAAGACATCGTTTCGCTCGAAGCAAAACTCCTGGCCGACAAGGGCAAACTCCCCGAGGCCCCTTTGCTGGAGCAGGCCAAGCGGTTCGGCTTCAGCGATAAGTACATGGCCTCGATTGCCGGCGTCTCGGAGCCCGAGTTCCGCAAACACCGCCAATCGCTGGGCATCCAGTCGGTGTACAAGAGGGTTGATACCTGCGGGGCAGAGTTCGAGGCCGCCACGCCGTACCTGTACTCGACCTACGAGACCGAGTGCGAGGCCAACCCCACGACCCGTCGCAAGATCATGATCCTCGGCGGCGGGCCCAACCGGATCGGGCAGGGCATCGAGTTCGACTATTGCTGCTGCCACGCCGCGTTTGCGCTGCGGGAGATCGGCGTCGAATCGATCATGGTCAACTGTAACCCCGAGACAGTCAGCACGGATTATGACACCTCGGACCGGCTGTACTTCGAGCCGCTGACGTTTGAGGACGTGATGTCCATCGTCGAGACGGAGAAGCCCGACGGCGTCATCGTCCAGTTCGGCGGCCAGACGCCTCTGAAACTGGCGGTGCCGCTGGAGAAGGCGGGCGTCAAGATCGTCGGCACCTCGCCCGACAGCATCGACCTGGCGGAGGACCGCGAGCGGTTCAATCGGCTCGTCACGAAGCTCGGATTGCTCCAGCCGGAAAGCGGGACCGCGACCAGTTACGAACAGACCCTGGAGATTGCCCGCAAGCTGGGGTACCCCTTGCTGATTCGCCCCTCGTTTGTCTTGGGCGGCCGCGCGATGCGGGTCGTTCACGACGAGAGCGGCTTGAAGGCCTGTGTCGAGGAGGCCATCGAGGCCTCGGAGGAGCACCCGATCCTGATCGACAAGTTCCTCGGCGATGCGACTGAGCTCGACGTCGATGCAATCAGCGACGGCCAGACCGTCGTAGTCGGCGGCATCATGGAGCACATCGAGGAGGCTGGCGTCCATTCCGGCGACAGCGCCTGTTCGATCCCGGCCGTCAATCTGAAGAAGCAGATCGTCGATGAGGTCCTGCGTCAGACGAAGCTCCTGGCCACGCACCTGAACGTCATAGGGCTCATGAACGTCCAATATGCGATCAAAGACGACCGGATTTACATCCTGGAGGTGAATCCTCGGGCCTCGCGGACGATCCCGTTTGTCAGCAAGGCCATCGGCGTGCCCCTGGCCAAGCTGGCGGCTAAGGTGATGGCCGGCAAGACGCTGGAAGAACTTGGATTCACGCAGGAGGTGGTGCCGGCCCATTATGCGGTCAAGGAAGCGGTGTTTCCCTTCCTGAAGTTCCCGGGCACCGACGTTCTTCTCGGACCCGAGATGCTCTCGACTGGCGAAGTGATGGGCATCTCCGACGACTTCGGCACGGCGTACGCCAAGAGCCAGATCGCGGCGGGCAACAGCCTGCCGGTGAACGGCAACGTGCTGTTCAGCGTCAACGACCGGGACAAACCCAAAGCGGTTGCCCTGGCGAAGCGGTTCCGCGACCTGGGCTTCAAGATCGTCGCGACCAAAGGGACGTGCATCGAGTTCATCCGGAACAATATCCCGTCGGAGTTCGCGCTCAAGATGACCGAGGGCCGGCCGCACATCGTCGATGCGATCATCAACAAGCAAATCGACCTGATCATCAACACGGCGGTGGGCCAGCAGGCCATCAGCGACTCGTTCCAGATCCGGCGCAGCGCGGTCGACCGGCAGATCCCGTACGTGACGACGATGCGAGGAGCCGAGGCGGTTGTCAAGGCCATCGAGGCGATCCGCGGCAAAAAGCTCGGCGTCAAGCCGATACAACT
>CAZDTD010000030.1:19088-22332 GCA_964507995.1 uncultured Pirellulales bacterium
CGGGCCTTCGGCGCTCGGGCCGAGAAGTGCGGCGAAGTCGTGTTCAACACGAGCATGTCAGGGTATCAGGAGATCCTCACCGATCCATCGTACCATGAACAGATCGTCACGATGACCTATCCGCTCATCGGCAACTACGGCACGAACCCCGAGGATTGGGAGTCCCGCAAGAGCTTCGTCAGCGGGTTCGCGGTCAAGGAGAACTGCCCCTATCCGAGCAACTGGCGGAGCAACGCGTCGCTCGATGAGTACCTCCGCGTCAACGGCATCGTTGGCATCGAGGGCCTCGACACGCGGAAGCTCGTGCGGCACATTCGCACCAGGGGGGCCATGCGAGGCATCCTCTCGGCCGTCGAGACGGACCCGAAGAAGCTTGCCGCCAGGCTCCAGGAGTATCCCGGTCTCGTGGGACGCGATATCGTCAAGGACGTGACCGTGGACAAGCCCTACGTGTGGAAAGAGGGCGTCGTGGACGTCCTGAACCCTGGCGTCAAGCCGCCGGTCGCGAAATACAAGGTCGTCGCCATCGACTGCGGCATGAAGCAGAACATCCTTCGCCTGCTCGTCTCCCATGGTTGCGACGTGACCGCCGTACCTGCGCAGGCGACTGTCGAACAGATCCTCGCGTACAAGCCCGACGGCGTCTTTCTCAGCAACGGCCCCGGCGACCCGGCCGCCGTCACCTACACCGTTGAGACGGTCAAGTCCCTGCTGGGTAAAGTCCCCATCTTCGGCATCTGCTTAGGCCACCAGATCCTCGGCCTGGCCCTGGGCGGCACGACGTACAAGCTCAAGTTCGGCCATCGCGGCGCCAACCACCCGGTCAAGAACCTGCGGACCGGCAAGATCGAGATCACCAGCCAGAATCACGGCTTCTGCGTGGACCTCGACTCGCTCAAGGGCAAGGACGTCGAGCTGACGCACATGAACCTCAACGACAACACGCTCGAGGGCCTCCGCTGCGACACGCTCGCGGCGTTTTCCGTCCAGTACCATCCCGAGGCCTCTCCCGGTCCGCACGACTCCAATTATCTCTTCGACGACTTCATCGAACTGATGGGCCGCAGAGGGAGTTGACCCATCGGGCCTCTTCTGTAGAAATGCAAACGGGCCCGGCAGCCTGTTGCATGCCGGGCCCGTGGTATGTCCTGAAGTGGACGCCGGAGGCTACTCCTCCATGTCGTCCTTCTTCTTCCCGTAGAGGGCGACGATCTGCTGCTGGACGTTCGGCGGGACCGGCTCGTAGTGGCTCAGGGTCATGGAGAAACTGCCCCGGCCGCCGGTGACGCTCTTGAGCTGGCTGGTGTACTGCGAGACTTCCGCCAGCGGCGCCTGGGCCTTGATGATGATGAAGTTGCCCGGCAGCATCTCCTGACCGATGACGCGTCCCCGCTTGGAGGACAGATCGCCTGCGATGTCGCCCACGTTCTCGGCCGGGATGGTCACTTCCATGTTCACGATCGGCTCGAGCAGGGCGGGCTTGGCCTTCTTGACCGCGTCGATGAACGCGCCCTTGCCGGCGGTCCGGAAGGCGATTTCCTTCGAGTCCACCGGGTGGTACTTGCCGTCGGTGATCGAGACCTTGACGTCCTGCATGGGGAAGCCCGCCACGGGGCCGTTGACCATGACGTCGTTGATGCCCTTGAGGATCGCGGGCTCGTACTGGCCGGGAATCGAACCGCCGAAGATGTCCCAACTGAATTGCAGCGGCGGGTCGCTGTTGCGCTCGGCGGGCTCGACCTTCAGGTAAACCTCGCCGAACTGGCCGGAGCCGCCCGTCTGCTTCTTGTGACGGTAGTGACCGTCGGCCTTGCCTGTGATCGTTTCCTTGTACGGGATCTTGGGCTCTTTCGTGTTGACGGCCAGCTTGAAGCGGTTCGCCATCTTTTCGATCATGATCCGCAGGTGCAGGTCGCCCAGGCCCTGGACCACGAGTTCCTTGGTCTGCGCGTCGCGTGTGGTCCTGAAGCAGGGGTCTTCCTCGCGGAGCTTGTCGAGGGCGCCGCCGATCTTCTGCTCGTCGCCGCGGGAGGCCGGCTCCATCGCCAGGGAGAACATCGGCTCCGGGAAGGGGGGCATCTTGTACTTGCCCGAGACGCGGCCGTCGTGGATCAGATCGCCGATCTTGAGCTCTTCGAGCTTGCCCAGCATGACGATATCGCCTGCGATGCCGGCGTCAACCTCCTTCGTTTCGCTGCCCTGGGACCTGAGGATATGTCCGGGGCGGAGGCCTTTTTTCTCGTCGTTGTGCATCATGTTCGTATCGGACTTGAGCGTTCCGCTGAAGATGCGGATCGTCGAGTACTTCATGTTCGAGCGCGGATCAAATGCCACGCGGAAGACCACGCCCACGAGCGGTCCGGCGGGATCGGCCTTCAACTCGGTCACCTTTTCGCCGTCGACGAGCTTGGCCGGTTCGGTCTCGATGGGCGACGGAGTGCACTGGGTAATCAGGCTCATCAGCTCCTTGACGCCGACCTCCAGGCGGGCCTCCGTGAACACGATCGGGATCAGCGTTCCGGTTCGCAAAGCCTTGACGAACGCCGTGGCGATCTCCGTCGCCGGGATCTCCTCGCCGCCGAGATATCGCTCCATCAGGACATCGTCCGCCTCGACGACGCTCTCGATGAGCTGAGTGTGCGCGTCGGCCACTGCCATCACGGACGAGCTGCCGGTCGTGTTCTCGATGCAGTCGATCACGGAGTTGCCGCCCTCAGAAGGCAGGTTCGCGCACCGGCAGTGGGAGCCGAACGTCTCCTGGATTCCCTGGATCAACTCTGGTATCTCCACGTTCTCGGCGGTCATCTTGTTGATGACGATCATGCGGGGTTTGCCCTGCTCGCCGGCGAGGTGGAAGAGTTTTCGGGTGTTGGTTTCGATTCCCGCTGCGGCGTTGATCACGAGGATTGCCGTTTCCGCCGCCGGCAAGGCCGCGATGGCCGGACCCACGAAATCGGGAGAGCCCGGCGTGTCGATGATATTGATCAGCTTGCCGTTGTGCTCCGCATGAACGACGGCCGCGAGAATCGAGTGTTGGTGCTCTTTCTCCTCATCGTAGTAGTCGCTGACGGAGGTCTTCTCGTCAACGCTCCCCAACCGGCTCACGGCGCCGGCCGTGTGCAGCATTGCCTCGGTGAGTGAGGTCTTTCCGCTGCCGCCATGCCCCAAGAGAATCACGTTTCGAATGTCGCCCGTTGCTGCCACTTTCGAACCTCCAACAGCGATGTCATCGTTTAGCTCTTTT
>CAZDTD010000030.1:22432-26807 GCA_964507995.1 uncultured Pirellulales bacterium
GTTCCGGCGGGGGCGTTAAAGGAACCTCCTCGTTGCTGCCGATAAGTCCCAGGTCGTTTCCAAACGAACGTGGCATGCTTTTGAGGACAAGTGTGATGGATAAGATGGAGCTGATAGAGTGCATTCAGGAGATCAATAAGACCGCCAAGGCCGAGTTCCTCGCCCGATTCAGCGAGACGGAGTTGAGGGCTTACCTGGATCACCTCATGGAGTTGGACCTGGAAGAAGCGGCCGTTGCCTCCTGACGGTCGCACAGGCTCTTGTCACCGGCCTGACGAGCGGCCGGTGCCCCCCTCCCGCGGGCGGACCGTCTTGCGGCAGGATGCACACCATCCGTGGCAGACCGCTCGCATCTGCCCCCAACCCTTCGACTTTCCGTTTCTCAATTCTCTTCGTCCGCGCCACCGGTTATGCGACGGGTGAGCTTGCTGCGTGCGCTTTCCTGTTTCTGGCGGTCCGGGGCGGGCGTCCCGTTCGGCCCCGCTGATTGCTCGGCAGGGGGCTCAGATTGTGCTTCGGCCTGGGGCTTGGCCGCGGTGGCGCCGAACGGAGTCAGTTGCGGAGCATCCTCCGGCGACGCGGGGGCGGAGACCTTGGCTACGTTGTTCCGCTTGAACTCGATGAGCACAGGAATCGTGTCCGTTGGGATCTGGAAGGCCAGGTCGATTGCCAGGGATTCGCTGGTGACTTTGGCGGGGTCGACTGAAATCACTTCCGCCAGCGACTTCGTCTCCAGCCGGCTGTTCGAGCCGATGTACCCGGCGGGATAAACGGCCTTGCCCTTGGCGCCGAGCGGGTGCGTCGTTCCGGTCTTGGGACCGCAGACGAGACGGAACTGTCCGAGCGTGAACTTGGCTGCGTCCTTCAACGCGCCCTTGCGAATCTCGACGTGGACGAGCATCAGGCTCTTGCCCGCCTGGGACGATACCGGCTTATTCTCCGAATCCCTCAGGTTCTCGGGGGCCTCCCACACGCCGTTCTTGGCGGGGACGGTGATTGCCGGCGTCTCGGTCCTCAACGACACGTCCTTGCCCCCGAGGCGGTTGAGATAGAGGTGATCGATGAACCCGGCGTGCAGCATCGCGAAGCTCTTGGGCTCGCCGAACGGGCTGAGACTGCCCGTACTGACGGTTCCGAACAACCCGGCCACAAATCCATCCGGGTTCAGCAGGGCCTTGCTGGGACTCGATGGATCCGGACTGCGATGGTCGAAACGGGGATAGGGGAACTGGCTTGGGATGGGGGCCATCGCCGCCGCGATGAGCAGGTGGCCGGTGAGGACGTAGCCGAGAATGATGCCGGCTATCGGTCTGCCGATCTGCTCCGGGAGTTTGCCGAAATCCACCTTTCCCTTGACGATTTGCATCGAGACGGCCTGGAGAATCGCGAACACCAGGACGAACAACAACAGAAAGCAGATCATCGGCGCCCAGACCGCGAGGCCAGGGGAGTATTTGACCAGCATCGCAGCCGCCGGCTCGAAGAATCCGAACGCCGCGAACCCGGCGATGATCGCGTTGAAGATGATCACGATCCCCAGCGTGATGGTTCCCTTGAGAAACAGAAACACCGCGCATCCTGCCATGATGGCGAGCATTGCCAAACTGACCATGAAACGTTCTCCGATCTGTCCTTTTGTGCCGCGAACGGCGCTCTTCGTCTTCTTGTCGTGGCCGGCTCACTGGGCGGCCGGTGTGCCCGCGCTCTTGGCGGGGGCCAGCATACGCAGCATCTCGTTGATTGCCGTAGTCCCGGTGATGACCTTGCGAAGGGCCTGCTCCTGCATATAGAGCATCTTGGCCTTGCGGAACTGGACCCCGAGTTCGGGCAGTTGCTTGACGGTCTTGACGGCCTTCCTCAGATCGTCGTCGAGAACGATCATCTCGAAGACGCCGGTGCGGCCGATGAAGCCGGTCCCCTGGCAGTCCGGGCACGTGGAGGGTTTACCGCGTTTGTCGAAGATTTCCTTGCCGGGCCGGAACAGGACTTTGGCCTTGTCCGCCGGCATGTTGAACTTCTTGAGCAACTCCTTGTTCGGCGCGTACCCCTGTTTGCACGTCTCGCACAGCTTGCGGAGCAGCCGCTGGTTGCTGATTCCGACGAGAGTTTCGGCCACCAGCCTGCGGTCCTCCACCATCTTGAGCCATTTGCCGAGGGCATGGAGCACGCTGCTGGACTCCATGACGACGTAGACGATTTTGCCGTCCCGTGCCGCCACGCTGGCGATCTTGGCGGTTTCGGCGTCTTCGCACTCGCCTACGCCAATGATGTCCGCGCCCATGCGGGAGATCGACTGGAGCTTCTTGGCGTAGGTGGTCGTCCCGGTGTCCGTGAGGGAGAAGACGGCCTGCGTGACGTTGAGCAACTGTCCCGTCGGCTGCTTTTCCAGCGTGTTGATGTTGTTCAGGAACGCGTCGTGGTTGCGGATCAGGGAGTACATCGTCGTGGTGATGCCGCTCTTCTTCGGGCCCGTGATGAGGAATACGCCCTGTTTCTTCTGTTTGAAGACCTCCAACTGTTCGAGTTGTTCCGGCGCCAGGCCGAGGTCGCCCAGCCGCAGGGCGTTTTCTTTGGTGACGTGTTTGATCCGGACCTGCTCCCCGGCGGTCGAGCCGGCGGTCTGCACCTCCCAATCCGTGTTGACTTTGACCTGACGCGTGCGGAACTTGCCTTTCTGCGGTTTGCGTTTCTCCTTCGTATCGAGGCCGGAAACCTCTTTGACGAAGTGGATCAGATAGTCCATCTGCTCCCGTTGGAGCGGAGGCTGCTTCATCGCCGCTCCATCGATGTTATAGATGACCTCGTAGCTTTCGCCTTTGGGCGCGAAGCTGATCGTGCTGGCTCGCCGCCACATGGCGTCTGTGAGCAGGTCGTAGGCGGTGCGATAGCCGAAGAACATGGGAGTCCGCGGCTCGGGAGGCGGGACCTCGTTGTTGTTTGTCGTGATGAACTGGAAATTCTCCATCGGGTTGGGTTCTCCCGACCTGGAGAGCAGGCTCTTGATGTGGCTGACGGTCAGAACCTTGTCGAAGTCCAGCACGCGGGTGTTGCGGTGCCTGACATAGGCGATAGCTGTGCCCCCGGCCACGATGGCGAAAGCCAGCAATCCGACGAGGAACAGAGGAATCAGCCACCAGATCAGAATGGCCAGGAAACCGGCGCCGAGGAGGATCCCGATCCAGAGCGGGACATTGGTGCTCACCGCTTTGGCGTCTTTGTTCGCCCAACCGACGAGCAGGAGCCAGGGAAAGTAACAGACCAGGAACAGGACCAGCTTTACGATTGAGACATAGCCGCCAAATTCGACGGCCATCAGCAGCGAACTTGTCATTCAACGCTCCGTTGTCAATTCTTACAGAATGCCCTCTGCGGTCGTTCGGATGCCCTTGAGGGCCATCTTCAGCTCTTCCACGTTGGGGGCGAACCCATAGGCGTCCTTCGGATCGATCCAGCCTTCCTGCACCAGCCTGCACAGATTCTCCGTGAGGTCTTGCATGCCCTCCCGCTGGGAGGCGCGGATCACGGCGGGAAGATCCCCCTCACGTCCCTCGCTGATCAGCTTGCGGACGGGCGGCGTGCCCAGCAGGATCTCCATCGCTGGGATGCGATCAACCTCCTCGCGGATCGACGGCAACAGGACCTGGCTGACGATGGCCCGAATGGCAATCGCCAGCGACTGGCGAACCAGCTCGCGCTCTTCGACGGGAAACAAGTCCAGGAGCCGGTGGACTGCCTGGGAGGCGTTGGACGAGTGCATCGTCCCCATGACCATGTGGCCGGTCTCGGCGGCCCGCATGCCCGCCGTCACCGTTCGCGCGTCGCGCATCTCGCCGACGAAGACCACGTCAGGGTCTTCTCGCATCAGATACGTCAGGGCCTCCTCGAAACTCGGCACGTCGATTCCGATTTCTCTCTGCGAGACGATGGCCTTGTTGTCGTTGTACAGGTACTCGATCGGGTCCTCCACGGTTACGATGTGGCACGACCGGGTCCGTGTGATGTGGTCGAGCATGGCCGCGATGGTCGTCGTCTTGCCGCAGCCGGTGGCGCCGACCACCAGCACCAGCCCCTGTCGCGATTCGCAGATCTTCTCCAGGATGGGCGGCAGGTGCAGCTTCTCAAACGACGGGACGTGCGCGCTGACTCGCCGGCCCACGAGGCTGATCAATCCTCGCTGCCGGAACACGTTCAGGCGGAACCGGTGCTCCCGGCCCACTTCATGGGCGAAGTCCAGCGTCCCGTTCTTGAGGAAGAACTCCTTCTGGGCGGGACTCATAATCTCGTAGACCAACTCCTCCATCCGCTCGGCGGTGAGGATCTCGCCCGTGGTGTTCTTCAACTCGCCGTGCAGGCGCAACCTTGGCGGCTGGCCCAC
>CAZDTD010000030.1:26907-29265 GCA_964507995.1 uncultured Pirellulales bacterium
TATTTCGCAGCGGAACACCACCACACGAAGCATAAGGCTTGCAGAAACAAACCCTTATGGTAACATATTATAAGGCAATCTCGTGAATTGTCAAGCTGGGAGACGGTGGGGAATTGGAATAATGGAACAGCGGAACACGGGAATAATGGGTCGAGTGTATGTCCGATAGTCTCTTCTATCATCTGGGCCGCAAGATGGGACCCAAGCTCCGCAAGGCGCGCTGGCTCTGGACCTCCGCGACAGGGACCGAGGCCGAGACGATCGGGTTGGAGCGGGACGTCGGGTTGGACCTGGCCCAGGAGGCGAAACAACAGCTCCAGATGGATGCCGAGCCCCGGACGAGGCATATTCTCGACGAAATCGGCCGCCGCTTGGCGGATCGTGTCGCCAACAGGCTCCGCACATTCCAATTTGAGGCCTTTCATTGCGGCGAGCCGAACGCCTTTGCGCTGCCTGGCGGCTTCGTCTTCGTCGGTCGTCCCATTCTCGAATTGTGCGGCTGGAACGAGCACGAGGTCGCCTTTATCCTGGGCCATGAAATGGGGCACGTCCTCAAGGGGCACGCCATCGACCGGATCATGACCAACTCGGCGGTGGCGGCCGCGGCGCGGGCCCCGATCCGCAGTCCGCTCGGTGTCTGGCTGCGGAATGTGGGGGTCCGCTTCCTCGAAACCGCCTACTCCCGGGACAACGAGCTGGAGGCCGACAAGCTTGGGGTTCGCCTGGCCATTGCGGCCGGTTACGACCCCCAGGGCGCAATCCGTCTGCTGACCCGCCTGTCTCAACTGCACCAATCCCCCGACCCGCTGACTCTGGGCGAGTACTTCTCCACGCACCCGACGGCCGAGGTCCGCATCCAGGCCATCCGTCGCGGTCTTGCTGCAAGATAGACCTGAGATTCAAAACTGGGATTTGCAGCCCGTCATTCCAGGTCAGTGTACTTGTCCGCGCGGCCCTTGGCCTTGTGGACGGGGTACTTGATCTTGTTCTTTTCCAGTTTGTGGCCGGCAGCTTCGACGACGTCGATGCCCAGCTTGTCGGCGAGGTTCAACAGACAGATGGTCACGTCGCCGATCTCCTCCTCCACAGCGGCCCTCTTGGCCGCAGTCAAGTCCCGGCTCTGCGGTTCTGAGAGCCACTGAAACTGCTCGATCAGTTCGCCCACCTCGGCGGCCAGACACATCGCGAGGTTCTTGGGAGAATGGAACTGCTCCCAGTCCCGCTCGCGGTTGAATTCCCGGAGTCGTTGGATCAGCTCATCCATGGATGTCCCGTTCTGCATGTTGCGTCTTCGTCCTTTCGGATACTCTCGTTCCCTCATCCCGCCAACATCACTGCCAGGGTCATATAGATCGCCACGCTGATGGAGTCGTTGGCCGTGGTGACCAGGGGCCCGGAACTGATGGCCGGATCGATGCCGAGCCTGCGAAAGAGGAAGGGTAATAGCAGCCCCAGGGTGGTCGCGACCATGATGGCGGAGAACATGGCAGTGCCAAACGCGAAGATCAGTCGAAAGGGCCTGAGAGGCTCGGGATGTGGTGTCTCATTCCCAGAGGAGTTTTGAGCAGTCAGGGGATGCGTCGTGGCTTTGTGGATGAGAATGCCACAGGCCGCAGCCCCCAGAATGGCGCAACTCAGAGCCACCACCAGGGCGATGCGGACCTCGCGGCTCAAAACGGTGGTTAACCGCAGGGCGGCCAAGTGGCCTGTCGCCAGGCCGGAGACGACGATCGCAGAGGTTTGCAGGCCGGCATTGCCGCTTATGGCTGCGATCATCGGCACGAACGCCACGGCGGCCACGTAGATCGCCGGATTGTGCGACTTGAACGCCGTCAAGAGGGTGGCGGTGATCCCGGTGCCCAACAGGGCGGGGAACAGCCAGGTCATTCGGACTCTCGCCGCATGGAGAGCGGAGAAACTCTCCAATTCATCCGGGTTGGTGCCGGCCATGACATAGAGGTCTTCGGCCGCTTCTTCTTCCGCAACCTCGATCACGCGATCGGCTGTGATGCATCCGGCGAGCCGATGGTCCAGGTCGAGAACCGGAACGACGATCAGATCGTTCTTGCTGAAGAGATTGCGGACCTCCTCCTGGTCCATGTCGGTGGTCACATGGATCGAATCCGGATCGATCAACTCGCCGACGCGGATGGTTTCATCGCCGGTCAGGAGCAGCCGCAGACGCACCTCGCCAAGGAATCGTTCATGGTCATCCACAACGTATACGGAATAGAAATCCTCGTCGATCTTGGCGGCACGGATCTTGTCGATCGTTTCGGCGACGGTGGCCTCTGCCGGCACGCTGATGACGACCGGGTCCATGATGCCGCCCGCCGAGTCGGGCGAGTACCGCATCAG
>CAZDTD010000031.1:0-28637 GCA_964507995.1 uncultured Pirellulales bacterium
GGAGATCGAACGCAACGTGGACGACCTGCTCGGCAGCGACTTCGGGCGAAAGCTCATGGCCGATTCCGAAGGCGTCTGCCTCCTCGGCCGTGACGAACTCAAGGCGCTCGCCCGGAACATCCGACGAATCCGGTACACCCACGGCGAGACCCTCATGCGACAGGACGAACAGGGAGAGTCGTTCTACGTCCTCGTCCAGGGAACGGTCAAGGGCAGCATCGCCAATTCCGACATGGCCCGCCCCGTCGAATTCGAGCTCCAGCCCGGGGCCTTGTTCGGCGAGATGAGCCTCCTGACCGGCCTGCCGCGGAGCGCGACCATGACTGCCGTGACGGACTGCGAGTTGCTCGAATTCAACCGGGAGGCCTTCGCGCACCTGCTGTCGCTGCGGGAGGAGATCCCCCGCATTCTCTCCGACCTGGCGGCGGCCCGCACAGCCAAGAACGCCGAGGCGATGGAAAAACTCCGCTCCAACGCGACTGCGCCGGTGGAACTCGCCAGAGACGGCATCCTCCGCCGGCTCAAGCGTATCCTCGGCGAACGGCGGAGCCGGTAAGATCCCCGATCTTCAGATAGAGGTCTTGAAACGATGAGACAGTACTTTGTTGCCCTTGCGGCGGTTTGGGCAAGTCTTTCGATCCACCCTGCGGCACCGGCCCAGGCCGAATTCTGGCCCTGCTGGCGCGGTCCGCGTGGCGACGGCGTCTGCGTCGAACAGAACATCCCAGGCAACTGGGACCCCGCCGGGGCAACGTGGAAGGCTGCCATGCCCGGCATCGGACACGCTTCCGCCATCGTCTGGGCCGACCGCGTCTGTACTGCGACCGCCCTGCCCGAGACGAAGGAACGCGTCCTCGTGTGCCTGGATCGCAGCCGTGGGAAGATCCTCTGGCAAAAAACCGTCGTGCAAGGCCCGCTCGAAAAGCTCCATAAGGAAAACAGCTACGCCTCCGGCACGCCTGCCACCGATGGCCAGCGGGTCTACGCCGCCTTCCGCGTGGGAGACGACATCGTCGTGGCCGCCCACGAGCTGGCGACCGGCGAGCAACGCTGGCTCGTCCGACCTGGGACCCACGCAGGCGAATGGGGGTTCAGCAACGAGCCCGTCCTCTATAAGGACAAGGTCATCGTGGATGGCGACAGCAAAGGCGAATCGTTTCTCGTTGCGCTGAGCCGTGAGGACGGCCGCACGCTCTGGCGGGTCAAACGCACGAACAAAGGGATCAGTTACAGCGCGCCGCTGATTCGCGAGATAGCCGGACGGACCCAGTTGATTCAGTGCGGCGACCGGCGTGTCACCAGCTTCGACCCCGACACGGGACAGGAGCTCTGGACGGTGGACGGCCCCTCTCAGGAGTTCGTCGCAACGCCGGTTTACAGCGAGAAGGCCGGCCTGGTCTTCATCAGCAGCAGTTGGCCCAAGCAGGTCATCTTCGCGATCCGACCCGACGGTTCAGGCAATGCCACCGAGAGTCACATCGCCTGGCAGGATGCAAAGGGCGCCCCGTACGTCCCCTCGATGATCGTCGCGGGCGATTTTCTGCTGACGATCAACAACAGCGGCGTAGCGTTCTGCTATGAAGCCGCAACCGGCAAAGTCCTCTGGCAGGAGAAGCTCGGCAGGCACCACGCCTCCCCAGTCCTCGTGGAGGGGCTCGTCTACCTCATCAACGACGACGGGCAGATCAACGTCATCAAGCCCGGCCCGCAGTTCGAGCGGATCGCGCAGTATGAGCTGGGCGAGCCGTGCTACGCGTCGCCTGCGATCAGCAACGGCCAGGTCTTCCTGCGAGGCTTCAAACATCTCTTCTGCTTCGACCGGCAAGCCCACTGAGAGCATGCGCGTAACGGCGCAGCCCCCCAACGCCCGGCTGGCATTCCCGCAAAAGCGGGAATTCACTTCAGAGGATATATCACGTCCCATGACACCTGGATTTCTGCTTTCTTGGCGTGGCTCTCGGCCACAACCCAGGCAACAATAGCCAAAAGAGACGAAAAAGGTGAAACCGCAGCGTCTATCGTGTCCTTGTCTTTTCTGGTTCATCCGGTTTCAGCGTACTTCCTGATCCTTGCACGCCCGAAGCGGTCGTGCAAGGGAGATTTCCCGCTCATGTCATTGCGAGCGAAGCGCGGCAATCTTCTCTTTCGCCAATAACATGAGCCCCACGTAAGCAGCGTCGCCATGCCGCTGGGCCGCTGCCCTCCCGCAACGCGGGCTCGTGCCTGGGGCAGGTTGCTTGTCCGTAGAGCGGGTCCGCAAAAACCCAAGACCAGCGAACGCCTGACGCCGCACCGCTCTTCTATCATGCTATTGGCTCAAAGCGGAAAATCACGGGGTCTGGGGCGGAGCCCCAGGAGCTGCCGAAGTACGCTGAAACCGGATGAGCCTCTTTTCTTTCGTCTTCTTCCATTCTTTTCGGCTCAATTCTCCTTCTTTCGGTTCCTCTTGCCGGAAAAACAAGACGTTGCGACTTTGCAGTGCAGGAATGACAGAGTCGTCGGCGTACGAAAGGACCTCCTGAATCCCTATCAAAGGCCCTCGACAACCACCACTTCGTGGATATCCACGCGAGGGATGGTGACGTGGATCTCGCCGTCGCGATGCTCGGAAGGCAGCGCAATGCCGGCGGGTTCCAGCGAGACCTTTGTCGGCTTTGCAGCCTGACGGATCGTCACGTCGAGCGGACCGATGGGCGGGATGACGTCCAGAATGGGCTCGGTCCGATGCGGCCCGGCGGTATTGACCAGATTCACCGCCAGCTTGCCGCCGATGCGATTGACCACCACATCGACATCGTGCGAGCCTTTCACCACCACCAGCGGATCGGGGAAGAGCTCGCTGGCGAGATCGTTGAGGAACTGCCGAGCCAGATCGGTCCGGGCATCCACGTAGCCCTGGCCGAACGTGAAGTAGATCGCCGCGATCTTGCCGCGTCCAAACTCGCTGACGGAAGCGGCAGGCAGCGATGACGAGTCGGCCTCGCCGCTCGTCTGAATTCCGCCGAACGCCTTGCACTTCGGACCCAGCTTTGCCGATTGGATCTGGCCGTAGATCGGGGTCTGTTGACCGTTGTACGAGAGACGACAGTCTTTCGCAGGCCGAAGACCACCTTCTAACGCGACATCCAGCTCGGTCTGGAACAGGGCTGCGGTCTTGGGCCCGATCAGGAGCAGATTGCCACCCCCCTTCACATACGCGGTCAATTCGTCTTGAAATTGCGGCTCTAAGAAATCCCACTCGGGCACGACGAGAAGCGGATACTCGGCCATCCGGCCCGTCAGATGGTGCTCGCTCAGGACCTCCACGGATTGCTGGCTCTCCAGCAAGGCCTGCAACGCGCCGTTGATCCGGCCGAGATCGCGATGGAACAGGCCATTGCTCCTGCGGTAGTGCGCGGCTGTCGAGAACAGCACCGCCACCTGCGGCACCTGGACCGCATGATGGCAGATCGCCTGGCGGACCCGACAGAACTTCGCCACCTCGGCCATGACGGGCACCCGCTCCTCGCGGATCGAGCCGTCCCGCTTCTGGGTGAAATACGCCTGGAAGCCGCCACCCAAGGCGAGCACGACCGCAGCCTCCCGCTGCAACTGGACCGCGGTCTTCTGGTTTCGACCGTCCGGCGTCTTGTTGCGGGAGAAACTCCACGCCATCAAATCCCAGGGCACGCCCTGACGCGTCAGATACCGTCCCGACAGGCGGGCGGAGTTGACGCTGTCGTCTGGGGAGTAATCGCCTGAGAGGAAATCCACCGGCGCGCTGACCGGTTCGGGCATGTGATCGGTGAACGCCCAGTTGCTGCACATCTGAAAGTCCGGGTGCGTCTCTTTCACCTTTGCGATGTAGTAACGCAGATACCGGCGGAACGCCTCCCGATGGAACTGAAGAAACTCGAACCAGTGCGGGTCGCCGGGCTTTCGCGGGATGTCCGTGATGCCGGTCGTCTCGCGGAAGGCCTTCAACGCAGCGTCGCTGTAGTCCGGCACGGACGCCCAGCACTCGCCGTCGGCCCAGACGCCATCCACACGGTAGTCGCCCGCCAGTTCGCGGAGTTGGGGAATCAGCAGCTTATCCGCGTATGGGCCGAATCGCGAGGTGGCGTTGCCGTTCGTCTGTCCGTCGGCGTTGACAACGGCCCAGTCGGGATGGCGACGGATGGCTTCGGAGTCCCACACCCCGGAATAGTGCATGTAAAGCCCGACGCCCCGCTCGGCCGTCACCTCGCGCCAGAGCCGAAGGGGATTGCCGACGAAGCCCGGCGCGTGATTGCCCACATTCGTCGGATAGCTCGACAGGCCGGGATGTCCCTTGCAGTCGATCTGGATGTAATCCGGATGCACCTGGTCAATGACGTTCTCGATCATCGCACGGGTCGTGTTCCTGCCGATCTCGGTGCAGTCCGGTCCGGCGTGGAAATCGTAGTGGATACCGAGGAAGCTCTCCGCCCGCGTGAGGCGTTTGGGGAAATCCGTGCTCGCATCTGCTGCCCCGGCCGGTTTCAATTCCCCGTCGATCAGCAGCGCGCCTGCATACCATCGCAGCGGCGCATAGCGGGCGGGATCGTCGATCTTGTTCTTGTTGCGGCTGAGGATCTCGGCCTTGTCGAACGTGTTGGCTGTCAGACGCACCGTCACAGTGTGGTCGCCGGCCTGCGTCTCCGAGAAAAGAGCGGTCGTGCCGAGTCGATGATACGTGCAGTAGGCGTCGAATCGACGGACGCCCCTGGCAGGCTGGTCGTCCACGAGCACTTCCAACTCGCCGCCATCAGGTCCGAGCAGGTCGTAGACCGCCGCAGCACGACCGTGGAAGGCAAAACGTAGCGTCGCGCCGGGTTTGCCCGCGAGCCACAGGACAGGCAGCCGCTGGGAGAAATTTCTCGCAATCTGATCCGTTTGCGGATCGAGCGTCTGCCAGTCCTCGCTGAGCATTGCGGTGGCAAGCGGGATGAGTTGGGCCGCTTCGTGATTGTCCTGCGTAAACGGCGTCGGCAGCGGACGGGGCCCAGGCGTTCCAAGGCCCTCCATCGCCTCGAAGGAGCGGGCAATCGCCTCGGTGTAGAGCCGATGCCCGGTCTCGGCGAACGGATGGCAACTGTCGGAGGAGAACGCCGGACGCGCCGGCAGGCCTTTATCTGGATCGGCGGGCGACTCGGGCTTGGACGACGTGAAGACCCATTCGCCGGCGTTGATCCTGCGAGCCGCCTCCTGGGCCAGCAGAATGGACGGAATTCCATAGTGGTCGGCGATCAACTCCATTGCAGAGGCAGAGCGAGGCAACCGGTCGGCCGCCAGGTCTTTGAGCATTCCCTCGTGCATCGTGTAGACGAAGCAGATATCGGTCTCGGCGTCGGCGCGATAGACCTGGCGAACAATGCCCTCCATGCATCGATAGATTTGTTCGGGCGAGGCCCCGCCGTCGTTGACGGCGAACTCGACGAACACCATATCCGGCCGATGCGCGAGCACATCGCGTCCGAGCCGATAGACCCCGAGGTCGGAGCCGGTGCCGCCGATGGCGGCGTTGACCTCGATGAATTGAGCCTGCGGATATCGCTGTTGCAGCCAGGCGGTCGTCTGGGGCCGCCAGCCGTTGGCGGCGGTGATACTGCCGCCGAAGTAGGCGACGGTCACTTTGCCGTCAGCCTTTGCCTTGGCGAAGAAATTCGCCAGGCCGTCACGGGCACGCAGTTCCACCGCAGGTCGGGAGGGATTCTTGCGATCTTCGGAATCCGTCGAAACAAGAGTCGCCTTCACCGCGACCTGGATAGCCTGTACCTGCTCGACCTGGGCCGTGGCGAGCGAACCGATCGGTCCGGCCTGCGGGTCCCAGTTCGGACCCATATCGAGCGTGACGACGCCGCCTTTCGACACCGCCGTGCTGACCCATTTGGCCCATCGCTCGGCAGGATGCCTCGCGTCTCTGGCAGACCACTGTGAGCCCATATAGGTCAGCGCGTGCCACTGCGATCCATCCACCCACCGCGAGGAAGGCAACACGTCGAACGGCTCGTTCAACTCGCCGGCCGTATAGTCTTCCGCCTGCGTGTGACGGATCAGGCTGACGCCGGGGTTGAATGTCACGATGGCGTTCGGATTGCCGTGTTTGACCGCGGTTGCATAGATTTCCGCGATCTCTTCATTGAAATCGATCCCCTTGTACCCGCCGTCGAACCACCATCCCGCCACCTTGTCGCCATAGCGGTCGGACCATTCCTGGATCACCTGGGCCCACTTGCGGGCGAATTCCACGTTGATCGGCTGATCCTTCCGACCCTCGGGCAGGCCGAACGCCCTCTGAGCGCGCGGATCGGCATTGGGAGTCTGGCAAGGCAGATAGAGCATCAAACGGATGCCCCTGGACTTCAGAACTCGATACAGATCCAGCGGCAGATCGCGGGTCGAACAGCGTTCGCCGGGCGCGTAGCCTGTGAATCGATCGTAGGCCGCATTCGGCGAATTGAAGAAGCCCGAATTCTGGCCCAGCGTGAGGACGAAGTACCCGGCCCCCATGGACTCCAACTGTCGGGCCAGGCGTTCCACGTCGAACTCCTGCACGCGGGCCAGACCGGCGGCATCCCCAGGCAGAAAATGCATGAACACGCCGTACTTGGCGTCGCGAAACCAGTCGGTATCGCTGTGGTTCGTCGCAGCCCGACCCTGTAGAGACAACAACATCAGGATACCAACTGCCAGCCTCGCTGGATTCGCTTTCATCGCTGATTCCCCGTGATTCCTACGTTATTTCCGTCGTCGCATGGCGCCCCTGCTCGACCGGGAAAACGAGCCGGTCGCACGGGCCGTCACAACCACACTTGCACAGCCACTGTAGACGAACGGAAAAGAACCGTCAAGGAATCACCGGTCAAGGCCGACTATTGAGCCACCTCGATCTTGATCTTTCGCGGCTTGGCTCTTTCCGCTTTGCCGATCTGGACGGCCAGGACGCCGTGGTTCATGGTCGCAACGATGTTGGCGGGGTCGAGATCGGCCGTGAGGCTGAACTGACGCTTGTAGTCGCCGACATGCGTCTCGCGATAGACCGCGTCGCCGGTCTGCTCGGGCTCGGCCTTGCCGACGATCGTCAGCATATCCTTGTCGATTGTCAGATCGACTTTCTCCCTGGCCACCCCCGGCATGTCGAGTCTCAGGAGAACGCCATCGGCTGTTTCAATAATATCGGTAGCCGGCTGAAAACACCGGCACTGTTGCTCGCGACGAGTCGCTTCGGACTGCTGTGTTTCAGTTACTTGGGGTTCCATAGTCATATCGAACACCTCCTATCATTCTTGCGTATTCCGGCACTGTCACATCAGGATTTGATCGCGATCTTCCTCACCTTCGCCGGCTCGGCCTTGGCCATCTGGACCCGTAAGATCCCGTTGCAGTATTCGGCCTTGACGGAATTCGGATCGACCGTATCCGGAAGAGCCACGGTGCGGCTGAACTCGCCGGCGGGACGTTCCCTCCGATAGAAACGGCTGTCCTTCGGCAACTCCGCTTCTTTGCGCCGTCCCGTCAGTGTCACGGAATCGTTCAAAACCGTCAGGTCCAGGTCCTCCGGTTGCACGCCAGGCACCTCGGCGGTCAGCACCACGGCGTCATTCTGCTGATAGATATTGATGGCAGGAAACGTGCCTCTCGGGACGCTTCGCAACCCAAGCGGCCTGCCCATGCGGCCCAGCACCCGATCCATCTCCTCCAGCGTCTTGCCCACGTCGAAGAACGGAAACCATTGATCCATGAACATAGCTCGGTACCCCCTTTCAGGTTGTCTCAAATGCCCATTTCGCATGTTCCAATTCCCGAATCCACGATTTGCAAACGGCGTACCAAACCGCACCTGCAACCGTAACCCCTGTGTGCAACACGGTTTAGCGGAACACCTCTGACATCGATACCCCACACGACTGTCGTTTGTGCATGAGATCGTAATTTGGTCTTGCCAAATTGACAGACCACGACAAGACGGCCGAGCGTATGGGGAAAAGAGGGTCGCGGAGTTATGAGACCCGATCCGGATTGGGCCTTGTTCCGAGAAAAAGAAATTCTCTTGACACGAAGTCATTGACGCGCAGGGGCCACGGTGTTATAATGACAATCGCCAACAAACAACCAGCGTTGAATTCTTGGGTCGCCCGAGTGGGGGGTGTCTGCGCTCCTGTCCGGGTGCTTGTTGCGCGCGGTGCGCCAATTCTACGGTGCGTTGTTTTGAAGAACATCCAGTCCATCAACACCCCGGCTACCGGAAGCCTCCGTCCGTGTTTATTCTCGGACCGGCCTCTTGTCTTTTGTCGCAACTGCGCCGTCGAGGAATCCGCGTGGGTCGCCCGTGTATCGGGAAAGAGAAAGATTATGGAATTAGCGTTATGAATCCCCGCGCATATGGCACTTATGCTAGAGATGTATCGGTCCGACATTGAATAGGGCAATCATGGAATCTGTACAAACCTTTGTAGAGAGGAGTACAAAATGAACAGTTTGAACACAAAAAGCGCAAAGGGCCTCGTCATCCTGGTCGCAGCGCTGGGTATGTTCGCTTCGGTGGTTCATGCCCAGACCAGCCTCACCAATGGCGTGGCTGTCACCGGTCTCTCCGGCACAGCCGGCAGCGAGAAGTTCTACAAGATTGAAGTCCCTTCCGGGCAGGACCAGTTGGAGATCAGCACCTCCGGAGGCAGCGGCGACGTCGATCTGTACGTGCGACGCGGGTCACTGCCCACCACCACGAGTTATGATTATCGACCCTACAAGATCGGCAACGAAGAGAAAGTCACCGTCTCGAATCCGATCGCGGGCACCTGGTATATCATGTTGAAGGGCTACAATACCTACGCAAACGTGACCCTTCTGGCCCAATACTCGGCCGCAACGGTGACCACGCCTTTGAACAACAGCGTGCCGGCCACAAACCTCAGCGGAGCCGCCGCGGGCGAGCTCTATTTCAGCATCGTCGTCCCCGCGGGCCAGACAAAGCTCGAGATCAGCATCTCCGGCGGTTCGGGTGACGCCGATCTGTACGTCAAGAGGGGCGCCCTGCCTACGACGAGCAGCTACGACTACCGGCCGTACCTGACCGGAAACAATGAATCTGTGAGCATCAACAATCCCGCCGCCGCAACATGGTACATCATGGTTCGCGGATTCAATGCCTTCTCTGGCGTCACCTTGCTCGCCAGCTACGGTGGCGGTAGTGTCGGGACCCTCCTGGAGAACGGCGTCCCCGTGAACAACATCGCGGGCGCACAGGCCAGTGAGACCCTGTTCCGCATCGAGATGCCCTCCGGTCAGACCAGTCTGACCATCGCAATTACAGGCGGTACCGGCGATGCCGATCTGTACGTCAAGTTTGGAGCGAGTCCGACCACGAGCAGCTATGATTATCGCCCGTTCTTGGCCGGCAACGAGGAAACGGTCACGGTGCCCTCGCCAACCGCCGGGACCTGGTACATCATGGTTCGCGGCTATAACACATACGCAGGATTGACGCTCACCGCATCGTATGGCGGCGAGATCGTCCTCATGGATGGAGTACCCAAGACGGGCGTCAGCGGCGGACTGAACAGCGTGACGTACTACCGGATCGACGTGCCCGACGGCATGGACATGATGTCGTTCACCGTGTACGGTGGCGCCGGCAACGCGGATATGTATATCAAACGGGGAGCCAAGCCGACGACGTCCAACTGGGACTACCGGTCCATCACGCCGACGAACAACGAGTCCGTCAGCGTCAGCACCGACACGCTGCCCGGGACCTGGTACATCATGCTCAGGGGCACAGAAGCCTATAGTGGCGCGACGCTGCTGGTGGACTACTCGGCCAGCAACGTGGTCATACCGCTCTCCAACGGCGTGGCCGTGAACGGTATCTCCGGCAGCACGGGCACACAGAAGTATTACAAGATCGAAGTTCCGAGCGGCCAAGCCAAGCTGGAAATCCAGATGTCCGGCGGCACTGGCGACGCCGATCTCTACGTCCGGCGCGGATCCCTGCCGACAACGACAGATTACGATTACCGTCCGTACCTGACGGGCAACAACGAGTCCGTCATGGTGAATAATCCGACCTCCGGCACCTGGTACATCATGGTTCGCGGGCGTGCGGCCTTCTCCGGCGTCACGCTCCTGGCGAGCTACGGCGGCGACATTCCGGACACGGTCACCGAGTTGCAGAATGGCGTGCCCGTCTCCGGGCTCTCCGCCAGCACCGGCAGCGAAACCTTTTACAAGATCGTGGTTCCCGCTGGCCAGGCGAGTCTCGTGATCCTGACGACAGGCGGCACCGGCGACGTGGATCTCTATGTCCGCCTGGGCGCCAAACCCACGACTACCGTGTGGGACTACCGCCCGTACCTGATCGGCAATGAGGAAACCGTCACGATCACCGCGCCGTCGGCCGGAACGTACTACATCATGCTCAGAGCGTACTCGACGTACGCAGGAGTCACGGTGAAAGCCACGTATACTTCCTCGGGCGACGATGTGACAGAACTCCAGAATGGTGTGGCCGTCACGGGAATCTCGGGCACGTCCGGCAGCGAGAAGTTCTACAAGATCGTGCTTCCCGCCAGCCAGTCGTCTCTAAAAATCGAGATGGCCGGCGGCACCGGCGATGCCGACCTCTACGTTCGCAAGGGCGCCAAGCCGACGCTCACAAACTGGGACTACCGGCCGTACCTGATCGGCAACAATGAGACGGTGGAGATCAGCAACCCCGCCGCCGCAACCTGGTACATCCTGATGCGAGGATACAGCGCCTACTCCAATGTGAGCCTCAAGGCCACATATGGCGCCGTCTTCGCAGGCAACGACTTCACTGTCGATCCGAACGCCGTAGCCTGGTGGCGTTTCGAGCCAGACAAGCTGGGCGCAGACACTATCGCAACCAACGTTCTGGCAAACGTCGGCGCCATGGCCCTGACGACAGACAAGAAAGAGGGCGACAGCTCGGTCAATCTCGATGCGAGCGAAGGTGACTACCTCTGGATCCCGGACGCCAACCTGACGGCGGACTTCCCGTTCAGCAGTCCGTCCGCCCCGAAGAGCATCTCCGTTGCCTACTGGATGAAGCTCAACTCCCTCCCTGCGAGCGAGTACACTTACGATCCGTTCTCGAAGTGTGATCCAACAAACAACAAGATCACTATCTCGCACATGATCACCGACGCCGGCCTGGTGGCGTTCCTCATCGGCTATGATGGCGGCGTACACTACCAGGCTCTCGGAACATTGTGGACGGAGCGGGTTGTCGTTGACCGGTGGTACCATGTCGTCATGACGTATCGCGACAGCACCAGGGGTTACCGCATCAGCGTCTGGGATTCCGAAACCTCCACCCTCCTGGCCAATAAGACCGGCACAACGTGGTACAACATAAGCGTCACTGACGCGGACGTGTGTGTCGGGGCCCGGAGTGATGCGACTAACCGCCGCCACTTCGACGGCCAGCTCGATGAGATGGTTGTATTCAAGGATATTCTCACCGAGTCGGAGATCGCACAGATTCGCGCAGGAACTTACGGCAAGCCGTAAGGACAAGAGTCGGACGGCCACGTTGCAGTGACGCCCCTTTCAGCGTCCAGCAACCGACGCCATCCGTAAGAAGGTTCATGATATGCCCGGCTGGCCTGATTGACCCCAGGCCAGCCGGGATTCAATTCGCGAGATCCCTATGAGCGGCATGCATCCCAACAAGAATGGCAGGCAAAAGGCAGACAAGGCAGCTCCAACCGCTGCGGGTCGCAGTTTCAGATTCGACTGGGCAATTCTGTTGTACCCGGCCTCCATTCTGGCCGCCCTGGTCGTCCTCTACGCGATGAGCCGCTCGATCGAGCGGGAATCTTCCGTGCCTCACGACCGAGAGGCCGCCCAGCAGGCGGTCTCTGTATCCGACGCTTCCCTGCAATCCCAGATGCCGCCTGGAACCCCAGAAAACCGTCCTGAGACAGCCTTGTTCGGTCCGTCGGGCGAACAGCCCGGTCAAGTGCATCCGGTGTCGCAAAGCACCAGTGTCGCCAGCATCCCTCAGGACACATCCACCAGCGAAGTTGACGCCGTCGATTTCGCCAACCTGGAGGGCCCCGCCGCGGTCGTGGCCATGCTCCGCAGAGCAGTCCAGCAGGGAGATCACGCACAGATCAAGCAATACATCGATGAATTGGTCGCGTTGGGCGACGACGCGGTCGTTTCTCTCGGCGAATTGGTGAACATCCAGGGCCAAGCCGGACTATGGGCAGCCGAGGCCCTCGCCCGGATCGGCACTCCGGCGGCAACCGCCGCCCTGCTCGATACACTGGCCCAAACAGAGGATGGACAGTTCAAGGAAGACCTCGGCACACGTATCGCGGGTATCGCCAACCACGATAGCTGGCCGCTCCTTCTCGACACCCTGCTCCAGACGGAGGATGCCGCGGTCGCTCGCGCCGCCGTCGATTCCCTCGCCAGGATGGCCGACACGCCGGTGATGGACGAGATCCTCGCCCGCTATGAGAACGCCACAACCGACGCCGAGGTCGAGTGTCTCGTCCAGTTGATCAGCAATGTCCAATCGTCGGCGGCCACCAACGCCCTGTTATCGTTGGCTGGCGACGTCACATCCCCGATTCAAGACTGCCTCCAGCAGGCTGCAATCGACGCCCTGGCGAAGGTGGGCGACTCCGAATGCGCCAGCTACCTTCTCAGAAGGCTGGAGGCGACAACGCCCGGCGAAGGGGCAAGCATCTACAACGCCATCACGCAGATCAACAATCAGGACGCCTATGCGCAGCTCCTGTACGCGGCCGCCGGTAACAAGGAAGTCTCCGCCGAGTCCGGCCAGACGGCAGCCATCGAGGCTCTGGCAAACTACCCCTGCGAAGAGACGTGTGTCCTGCTGGAGCGAATCGTCGCCGAGGGCTCGAACGAGAAGGTGGTCACCGCCGCCAGTCGGACGCTCGACGCCATCGGGCGGGGTCCCTACGCAATCACAGCCAGTGCCGAATCCTTCGAGCGATCGGAGCAGATGTTCCCCATCGCTTCGGTTGCGAAGTAACACAGCATTTTCCACGCTTTTTGTTTGATGTCACGGATATCCGCGCGGTGTAATATCGGTTGTTGAGGCAAGGGGCATCCTTGCCAATCGTGGTCGAGTTCCTGCTCCAAAGCGAAAAAGGAGGCCGAGGATGAGCCAGCGAATTCAACACGCAACCGTCCGAAACGCGTGGATTGGGGTCGTTTTCGTGACTTTGTCGCCGGCGGTCGTATACGCCGCGACGCCGACGACTCCGCCCACACCCACGACCAACGCAACCGTCAAACCGAACGTGGTCCAGCCGTTGAAACCGCCGGATATCAAGCCCATGCTGCGACCCGCGGCGCGAACGCCCACTTCGTTCACGAGGGATATGCCGCTCAGCGAGGCGATCGAGATCCTGCGGAACTGCACCACGCCGCCGCTGCCCGTCGTCGTGCTCTGGCGAGACCTCGACGGCGCCGGCGTCTACCACGACACGCCCATCGGCATCGATGGCATCCCTGGGCTTCGTCTGAGCCAGTATCTCGACATGCTTGTGCTCTCGCTGTCCGCGGGAGCCTCGACCGAGATCGGCTACAGGGTCCACCGCGGCGTCATCATGATCGCGAGCACGTCGGCCCTGCCCGTTTCGAAGCAGATCACGCGAGTGTATGACATCCGCGACCTGACGTCGCCGCCGTCCAACCCCTTCCCGATGATGGGCACTGGCTCTTCCTACATGCCCGGCGGGGGGTACGGCATGACTGGCCTCGGCGGCTTCCCCGGTGCCGCCGGAGGCGTCACGCGCACCGGCCCCTACCGCAGCAGATAGCTCTTACCACATCGGGTCCCAGACCGGCAGTTTCTCGGCAGGCTGTTCCAGGACCTGCAGGATTTCCTCGGGCACGTAGTCGCGGTGCACGATGATCTTGTAGACGTTGTCCTCGAACCAGTCGTCGTACATGGTCCACAGACCGCCTTTGCCGCGGTCCGAGCCCCAACTGTTCTCGACCAGCCACTTGACCGGCTTGCCGTCCTGGAGGTCCACGCCGACGAAGACCATGCCGTGATTGATCGAGCCGTCGCGGTAAAGCAGCCGTTCGGTCTTGGCCAGGTTCAGATCGAGGTCGTAGACCGATTCGAAGTCGTACAGATTGCGGGCCATGATGCCCTTGCCACTGTCCTGGTCCGGCGAGACGTCGGCGTCGAAGCAGACCGCCTTGTTGTCGAGAAGTACCTTGACGACAAGCTCCTTGAGGGCCTGGGTCTCGACGTTCGCGTAATTCAGATTGCGACCGTCGTAGAGATTCTTCGTCAGATCGATCTCGTAGTGCCTGCCCTTGGGCCGCATCGGGTCGTCGCCGATATTCACGAACTCGCGGAGATCGAGGCCGACGAATTCACTGTAAAACGACTGCGGCGTGAAGACCCGCGCCTCGCTCCATTTCTGCTGAACCTTGTAGTCGTCCTTGGGCTTGTCCTCGTCGTCGCCGTCATCATCCTCTTCGTCGTCTCCTTCTTCGTCCTCGTCACCCTCTTCATCCGCGTCCTGGCTCTCCTCGTTTACTTCCGAGCCTTTGCCTGTGTGTCGCCAGGTGAATTCCACCGGCGGCTCGCCGAGATTCAGAACGAGCATCCGATAGACCTCGCCCATCATCCGTTCCTTGGCCACGCGCATCTGCTTGACCGAGCCGGTGTCCTCGTAGATCTGGCGGAGCTCGACCGCGTGCTTTCGCAAGAGCCGGCTGAGAAGCCGGTTCATCATCCCCGTGCCTTCCGAGCTGGCCGTCTCGAGCATGGCCTCCCGAGGCACGACGCCGTACTTGCCCACGAGGTCCGCGAAGTTCTCGAAATACCCGCCGTCCGGACACGGGTCCTGGAGCAGGAACACCACCTCGCGATCCAGCAGGTCCCGGTCGCGGAATTCAATCATGTACTCGAGGAACTTGTTCGCCTTCTCCATCTTGTCCCAGAATTGAAGGTATATCTGAGAAAACTCGAAGTCGTCCAGCTCCAGGTTGTTCATCAGGACCGGCTTGATCATGTTGAAGCCCGCGAACATCCAGCATCGGCCGCTGCTTTTTTGATTACTGATGCCCTTGGTCTTGATCTTGTGGCTGAATTTGGCGTCGTGGTCGGCCAGGATCTCGCGGTTCTCGGAAATCTCCTTGATTCCGGCGCTCGTCAGGGCATTGCGGGTCGCCCGGGCGTGGGCGTCCATTTGGAACCCGCTGCGGATCTTCGCCACCGCCTCCGGCGTGAGCGAACCATCCTCCGCAAACACGCCTGCCGACAACACCATTACGACCAGGAACGACACAACCGACCACGCCACGCCATGTTTCATATCGGACCTCCATAAATGCCGTATCGTTTTGCGGTTATGGTAGTGGCAACCGGGACCATGTCAAGGAAGATTCCGAGGATTGCCCTGATGGGCGTCATGCCCATTACCCGCTTGCGACGGACAAGGCCGTGCGGTACGATTGATTCTTTCGAGCGTTCGAGGTCTCAAGTGACACACAACCAAGACATTACGGCTGAGGCACAGGCGTTCTGGGGTCCGGGCGGGCCCATCGCGACCGCGATGCCGGGTTTCGAAGCCCGGCCACAGCAGGTCCAGATGGCCGGTGCGATCCAGCAGGCGTTCGCCAACCGCCGGCATCTCGTCGTCGAGGCCGGCACCGGCGTCGGCAAGAGCTTCGCCTATCTGGTCCCGGTGATTCAACAGCTCTGCGCTGCCGGCCAGAAGGCGGTGGTCAGCACATTCACGATCACCCTCCAGGAACAGCTCGCCAACAAGGACGTCCCTTTCCTGAAGGGGTGCCTGTCCCAGTCGTTCGAAGCGGTCCTCGCCAAGGGCCGAGGCAATTACCTGTGCAAACGGAGGCTCGATTTCGCGTATCGGATGCAGCAGTCGCTGTTCGGGCCCGCCTCGCGCGAGCTCGACGCCATCCGCCAGTGGGCCACGACGACCGAAGACGGCTCGCTCAGCGATCTGTCGTTCCTGCCGAGCCGGGCGACGTGGGACAAAGTCCGCAGCGAGCACGGGAATTGCCGCGGACGCAAGTGCCCCCACTATCGCGGCTGTTTCTACGCCCACGCGAGGAAGAAGTGGGACCAGGCCGATCTCATCATCGCCAACCACGCCCTGCTGTTCGGCGATCTGACGCTCAAGGAACAGGGGGTCGGACTGCTGCCCGATTACAAGATCGTCGTGCTTGACGAGGCCCACAACATCGAGCGCGTCGCCGAGGAGCACTTCGGCATCGACATCACGAATCACCGGGCCAGGTATCTTCTCGACGAGTTGTACAATCCTCGCACGCACAGGGGCCTGCTCGCTCACAGCGACGGCGACGAGATCATCAAGCAGGTCAGCGAGACCGGCGCCGCGGCGAGCGACTTCTTCCGCAAGGTCCAGGCGTGGTACTACAACGAGAAGGCCAAGACCGCCGGCCGGTGCCCTGCCCGATTCGTCAACGACACCCTGACGGCCAACCTCAAGGACCTCCGCAAGGCACTGGGCCGACTGGGCAAGGAGACGGAAGACCCGGACAAGCAGGCGGAACTGACCCGCTGCGCGGACCACTGCACCGCCCTGGTCGAGGACCTCGACAATTTCCTGGCGCAGGAGCGGACCGACCGCATCTACTGGGTCGAGGCCGAAGGCAACACAGGCCGGACGATCCGCCTGCGGGCTGCGCCGCTGAACGTCGGGCCGGACGTGCAGCGATGTCTGTTCGGCAAGTACGAATCCGTGATCCTCACGAGCGCGACCCTGAGCACAGGCGCCGCCGGCGGCTTCGAGTTCTTCTCGGGACGCGTCGGCCTGACCGACTTCGACGGCCTGCATCTGGACTCTCCATACGACTACGAGCGGCAGGTCACGCTCTACATCGAAAAGGACATGCCGAATCCAAACGAGCCCGGCTTCCTCACCGCCGCGGCGGAGGCGATCAAGAAGTACGTGCGAAAGACCGCCGGCAGGGCCTTCGTCCTGTTCACCAGCTACCAAATGCTCGAAAACATGGCGGAGCAGCTCGAAGGCTGGCTGGCCGAGAATCGTTTCGCCCTGCTGCGACAGGGCGCGGACATGGACCGCAGCGCAATGATCGCCGAGTTCAAGAGCACCAGCAAGAGCGTCCTCTTCGGCACAGACAGCTTCTGGCAGGGAGTCGACGTCCCTGGCAATGCGCTCTCGAACGTGATCATCGTTCGCCTGCCGTTCGCGGTGCCCGATCAGCCGCTGTTGGCGGGCCGGCTCGAACAGATCCGCCAGCAAGGCGGCAATCCATTCAACGACTACCAGCTCCCCTCGGCCGTCATCAAATTCAAGCAGGGCTTCGGACGCCTGATCCGCAGCAAGACCGACACCGGCATCGTGGTCGTCCTCGACAGCCGGGTCGTGAACAAACGTTACGGCGGCCAGTTCCTCGCCGCCATTCCCAGGTGCACAATCGAGGTCGTCAATGGCCAGTTCAACGAGGATCCCGCTTGACGAGCGAAAGTTGAGAGATTGGATAAGGACGTGCGCTGCGTCCTGTCTCCTGTTGGCCCTTGCCACAAGCATCCGGGCCGGAACATCGGCCGATGGGTTGATCGCATCTCCCGAGCCGGGCTGGCCTCAGTGGCGAGGCCCAAGACGCGACGGCGTCTCGGAAGAGAAAGGTCTGCTGCAAAGCTGGTCCCAAGGCGGACCCCGGCTGCTCTGGAGAATCGAGGGCCTCGGCAAAGGCTGGTCCTCGCCGATCCTCGTCGGCGAGCGAATCTACATCACCGGCGACGTGGGCGACGACCTCGTGGTATACGCCCTCGACTCGGCCGGCGAGATCCAATGGAAAGCAACGAACGGGCGTGCCTGGAAGACGCCCTATCCCGGCGCTCGGGCGTGCTGTGCCTATTCCGAGGGTCGGCTGTACCACCTCAACGCTCACGGCAGGCTCGTCTGTCTCGACGCTGCGACCGGCAAAGAGCAATGGGCGGTCGATATCCTCGACCGATTCCAGGGCAGGAACATCACCTGGGCCCTCAGCGAATGCGTGCTCGTCGACGGCCCACGGGTAATCGTCACGCCGGGCGGGAGGAAGGCCCTGATGGCCGCCTTGGACAAACGCACAGGCGAAATACTCTGGACGACCGAGCCGCTCGGAGATGATCGGGCGTCGCATTCCTCGCCCATCCTGTTCCGTCTCGAAGGCCGCCGGATCGTCGCGAATTGTTCCTCAGCACACGGCTTCGGCGTCGATGCCGACACCGGCAAGCTACTCTGGATGGTCCCTCTGAAGAACCCGCACGGCGTCAACGTCTCGACGCCGATCTATGGCTCCGGATGCGTCTTCTTCATGACTCCTTACTCCGAGCACGGGCGGCTCTACCGGCTTGGCTCGGGCTCGCCCGAGCACAGATGGACATCACAGATCGACGCCGTGACCGGTTGCGGCGTCCTCGTCAACAACACGCTCTTCGCCTCGGGCTATCGCGACGCCAAATGGTGGCTGGGCATCGACTGGCAAACGGGCCAAACCACGTGCGAACTGAAGGGCCTCACGACAGGCGCCGCGATCTGGGCGGACGGGCGGCTCTACGTACTCGACGAACAAGGCACGGCCGCCCTCTTGAAACCCGGTCCCAACAGCCTCGAAATCGTCAGCCAGTTTCAACTGACGGCCGACGGGGTCCGCGACGCATGGACCCATCCCGTCCTGTTCGACGGCAGGCTCTACCTGCGCTATCACGACACATTGTGGTGCTACGACGTGAATGGGGTATAATGATTGGCGTGCCGCGATCCGATTGGACAGGTCTTTCGTATATTTTGAATGAACGGCACGAAAGGCAGGTTGGCTCGAATGATTGAGAATAGAATGCGTTTGGGTCGGTTCATCCTTGCGTCGGCGTGTTTGGCGGCGGCGATCTCCGCCACAGCCTCGGCCGATGTTCACGTCGGCATCGGTTTCGGAACCGTCGTCGGTCCGCACTACCCTCACCACCATCACGGATGGTACGGCGGCTGGTACGCATGGCCGGACTATTACTGGTACGATCCATGGTGGGACCCGTATCCGGTTGTGGTGGTCCCACCGGTCGTGGTGCCGGAGCGGCGGGTCGTCATTGAGGAGCACAAGCCCGCCCCGCCGTTGCCAAAGGTCGAGCAGGCATCGCCGCTCACCGAGAGGCAACTGCAGAAGCGAAGCGAGTTGCTCAAGGCGCTCAAAATCGGCGACGCCGGAAACCGGGCCCAGGCCGTACAGGACCTGGAGCCGTTCGCTCGCGACCAAAACGTCCGAACGGCGCTGGAGCGGGCACTGTCCAAGGACCGCGATCCGCAGGTCCGCAAGGCGGTGGCGGAACTGTTCAGTCGCGTGAAAGACCCCAAGGCCGTGCCCGCCCTGAAACAGGCCTACGCCGAAGACGAGGACCGCGACGTTCAACAGGCCGCGTACAAGGCCATCGTCATGATCGAAGGCTACGCCGGCGTATAGGTCTTATCCGTCCTATCCGTCCCATAGGACCTATAGGACGAATGGGACGGATAGGATTCACCTCGCTGCTATTCCACTACCCAGACATTGCGGAACTGGATCGGGTGGCCGTGATCCTGGAGCTGGAGCGGACCCTTGGCCCGATGGTTGTCCAGCGTGATCTCGATGTTGTCGTGGATTTTCACGCCATTGTGGAGCACTGTGATCCGCGGCAGTTCCTTCACCTTGCCTGCGTCGTCAAATCGCGGGGCACGGAACGTGATGTCGTAGGTCTGCCAGGTTTCCGGCGGCAGGCTCGCGTTGACCGTGGCGCGGGCGATGTTGTAGAGGCCGCCGCAGTCGCCGGAGGTATGCGTCAGGCCGAACGAGTCCAGGACCTGGACCTCGTAGTGATCTGAGAGGTACACGCCGCTATTGGCCCGACCCTGCCCGCGATTGAGCGGCTCCAGGGGCAGCTTGAACTCGATGTGCAGGTGCTTGATGTCGCCGAACTCGCGTTTGGTCTTGTTGGACCCTTTGCCAGGGGCCGCCTGCATGACGCCGCCATCGAGGGCCTTCCACTGGGCGTTGGTCCAGGCACTGAGGTCCGCGGCTTTCTGCGGATCGAACGCCAGCAGGACGACCGCCCCTGTCGGCGGTTTGACGCCCGCGCGGGGTGAGCTGCTCTCGATCTTCTTGAGTTCCCAGTACTGGCCGTACCCGCTCCCGGCTCGGAGATTGCCGTCTTTGATCTGGCCGCCCCAACCGTATCCGCCCGACCGGCCAGTAATCTGCGCGTCATCGCCCTGGGCCACCGCGTAGATCTCGACGTAGGCGCCTTCGGTCACCGGCGTCTCGGGCCCCGTGTAGAGCACGACGCGGTAAAGCGTCTCGCTCTCCTGCACGACCTTGCCGATAGCCTTGAACGTCACCTTCGGGTCGGGGTGAAAAGTTCCTTCATACTCGCCCATGAACGGCGCCGCGAGCAGTCCGGCGGCGAAGCAATGGATCAATCCCAGGCAAACGATGTGTTTGAGGCCAAAGCGTCCCATCTGATGCATCTCCTTTCCATAGTTTCGTGTGGGTTTTATCCCACGCATCGTCACGGACGGCATTGTCCCTGGAACCAGGGGCGAAGTCAACAAGGCAGATCCGCCGACCGCGTCCCGTTAGTTGCCCTGCCCTCCGTCGGCCCACGCGATGGGATGAATCACGATCTTCGTCGGAATCTGCGGTTCCTCCCGCAGGGTGGTCTGCAGATTGTCCTTCGCATCCTGAAGCCTCTTCGACCAATCGGGCAAGTCCTTCTCGATTTGCTGCTTCTCCTGGACCATGCGGGTCAAGGCCTGGGTGAGATCAACATAGTCGTTGGCCTGTTTGCGAAGTTCCTGAGCCGTATGATTCCGCGCCTCGGCCACCTGCAACGCGATCGACTCCTCCACGAACATCGTCTCCAGCTTCGACCTCAGCTCTGCGTTACTGGGGGAAATCGTCTTCATGTGGTCCTGAATCGCCTTGAGCTTGGCCTGCAGGCCGGCGATCTCCACCCGGGCGGGGTTGAGCATCTTATCGAGTTCGGCCACTGCATCGGTCGCCTGCTGCACGTTGCGATAAGGAACCAACTTCCTGAGTTCCTGCAATTGCTTCCCCGTGGCCCCCTCGGACTGACCAAGTTCCGACAGCCTTTTTTGATTGCCTGCCAGTTCATCTGATAACCCTTTGATGTGATCTTGTTGCCAGGCAACGCTTCTTTTGAAGCAATTTGCCGCGAACTGTCCATAGATCTCGGCCATCTTCCTGGCGTCCTCCAGCGTCACCGCGTACAAAAGAAAATGCTCAGGGTGATTGGGGTCGATACGATTCCTGAGCGGCTCAGGCTGAACATGGTACAGATCTTCGAGGATTCCCAGCAACGCCTGTTGTCCCTCGGATAGATCTGCGCGGCGCATGGCGGCGGCTACGAAATCGTCCTTGTCGCTTCCACTCCGTCGATTCGGAAAGGGCATAAAAGCCGTCGAGCCGACAATGGCAATATCGGCGGCATAGCCCGGCTGGAAGGCCATGAAGTCCTTCCAGGCATTGCCCGAACGCACCATTGGCATCGATGAGAACGGCAGCGGCGTCGGGCTGATCTCGAACTCGAGGGGAATCAGGGGTTCATTCGGCTCGCCGGACCATGCTGCGGACCCCAGCGACAACAGGACACAGACCACGACACCTCGGATGGTTCCACGGCTATTCATTGCGTATGCCTCCCAGTTACAGGTTGTACTTGGTTCTGATGCTCTCGGCCGCCGGCGTGCCGGCGTACTCCGCGAGGATGTAACGATACTGCTCTTGCACAATCGACTCGGTGCCCTCGCATTGGGCGAGAATTTGCGTGGCCGCCAGCAACTCGGCCGCGGTGCCCGCTTTCGCGACCTGTTGCTCCACGTCCTCGATGCGAATCGCGGAAGGACGCGGATGGCGATTGGCGACGGTGAACAGGATGACCGAGGCCGCGATGAGGACGCTCGCCGCGACCGCATAGACTCGGATGTGATGGAATCTCGGCGCGGATACCGACCGCATCGGCGCTCCCTTGTCGTCCAGATTGTCGGACCAGAGGACTTTCGCCAGACCGAGAGACCGGTTCAGGGTATCGGCGGTCCGCCGGCATGGCTCGCAGGCCGCCAGATGCCGAACCACCGCCTGTGTCTCGTCCTGAGGCAGCTCGCCGTCGACGTAATCGACGATTCTGTCCGCGAATTCTTTACAGGGTCCGTTCATGGTTCGATTCCTCGTTGCAGGAGCTTGCCCGCCAGGATCAGCCGGGCCTCTCTCAATCGACTTCGCACGGTTGACGCGTTCCATTCCAAGGTCTCGGCGATCTCGCCAGAATCCATGTCGCAGAAGTACCTCAGGACCACCGGCAAGAGGAGCGTCGGGTCGAGCTCGGCCAACGTCCGGCGGACCACATCGAGTTCCTCGCGGAGGCCCACCCGATCCTGACCGTCGCCTCCCGTCAGCCCGTCGGCCATGTCCGGCCGGCGCTGCAAGATCCGCGACGCCTTGCGACGGAAGCGTTTCCGATGTTCGGTCAGGCAATGATTCACTGTCGTGGTGATCAGCCACTTCGTCATGACGTTTTCCTGCTCGAAGCGGTCGGCGTTCTTGAGGACCTGGACCGACACGTCCTGCAGGACATCGTCCGCGTCGGCCCGGGCCATTCCCATGCCCGCCGCGATCCGCAACAGACGCTCGCGTTCCTGCAGGAACACGTCCATCAGTCCCGGCGGGGCCCCGGGACTCACTTCCCGCCCTTCGGACCGAGTTGCCTGCTGCGGTTTTGCGCCGTCCACATCGCCTTCCTGTCAATTCTGGCCATCTACAAGCATAACGCGCAGCGACGGCCTGCTGTTGGTAGAAAGGCGAATTTTCTTGCCGGGGTTTCAGACCACTTGTGCCCAAACTTGTGCCAAGCTGGCGAAAAAGGGCGAAGTCCGGCGAAGGCGGACAGAGAAGCAAACCGCGTTGGCGGGGTCAAAAACGGGGATTTGAATGGGTGATGAAGGAGTCGAACACTCCCCCCTGGCGGTATCAAAAACCGCGATTTCCGAGACTCCGAGCGCAGAATCCGGCGCACTTGAAAGCGAAAAGCCCCCTCTGGACCCCGACTTGAGACTCATTCAGGACCGCTGGCCCCAGTTGCCGGAACACATCCGACAAGCCGTCCTGGCCTTGGTCCGAAGCATCCCCGGAAAGGAGAAATCGGCATGAACAGCATCGAACGGAGAATTGAACGAGCCGAAGAAACCCTGGGCATGAGCCAGGAGCCCATTGTCTACCATCTCGTCCACTTTGGGGATGGTCCCCTGCCGCTGGAAGAGCGACGCGGCAACGTCATTGTCCGCCACGTGACTTATGAGAGTATCCGAGCAGCGAAGGACCAGGAGTCTGGAGACACACGCCACAAACCATGACAACGAAACCCGACACAATCCGACAGGACGACGAATCGAAGCTGACGGCCCGGCAGGCGAAGTTCCTGCCCATCCTGCTGGCGAGTCCAACGTATACGGCCGCCTGCCGCAAGGGCCAGATCAGTCGGGACACGCTCTACGAGTGGCTCAAAGAACCCGCCTTCAAGGCCGAGCTTGACCGTCAGAGGGCGGAACTGGTCGCCCAGGGGCTTGCGCTGCTCTCTCAGAGCGTCGTAAAGGCCGTAGAGACGCTGGCGGGCCTCCTGGACGCCGGAGACGACCGATTGAAGCGGCTGGCCGCCAAGGACATCCTCGACCAGCAGGCCAAGTTCCACGAGCTTGAGGAACTCACCCGCCGGATTGAGGTAATTGAGGAGCAGCTGGAATCACGGCAATGAAGGGTCTTCCGAATCGCCGCGCGCACCGTATCCGATTATAAGGACGACGGCCTGCTTTGCTGTGTCGATGGCGGTGGATCGGTCCTTGGCAGCAGAGCTTTTCGGCAACTTCTCCGCGAGACCAGGGACCGACTCTACAAGCGGCAAAATGAACGAACTCTTGATTGCGTAGTTGACGGTCTGGGGCACGGCCCCGGTTGCCGTGAGGGCTGCCATATCATCGAGCCGTGACACAATCATACCAACAACCTCTCCTGTCTCATTGACCAGTGGACCGCCGCTGTTGCCTGGCTGGACGGGTACGCTGATCTGAAAGAAACGTGGGCTGTTGCCCATGCCGGACAAGGCACTGATCGAGCCTTCCGTGAACTTCGCCTCCATACCCTGAACTGACACTTGGGGAAATCCCACTGTAAAGACTGGATCGCCTGGTTTCACTGCGGCACTGGAAGCGAGCGGCAGGCAGGAGGACTCGCCCGCTTCAATCTTCAGGACCGCCACATCGGTTGATTCGTCTTGTAGGATGACCCGTGCGGGATATGACTGTTCGTTATGAATCACCTCCACACGAGCGGCCTGTTCAACAACGTGGCGAGCAGTAAGGATGTGGCCTGCCGGTGATACAAAGAACCCGGTGGCGGCTACTGTGACGGTTGCTTGGTCCTGCTCGTGTTCTCTGGACCGATGGCTATTTGCAGGCGCAAAGGCTCTGGCTAAACCTTGGGCTTCGGCAATCTGCAAGGGTGTCATCTCCTTGCGAAGAAGCTCCCTCAGGCCGCGGGTATAACTGTAACCGTTTGACTCTGCCAAGAGAAACCACTTGTAGGCTTCAACGTAGTCCTCAAGGACCTTGCTCAACCCATGCCAGTGGCACAAAGCAAGCTGGTACTGCGCTTCGGCATGATTTTGTTCGGCCGCCCTGGTGAGCCATGCCATTTCATTCTTGCTGTCATCAAGCCCGTTGTACATGCGGCTCAGCTCGTACTGTGTTGAGGCAGAGCGTCGCACAGAGATAGGCAACAGATCGACCGCGTCTGTGAGCCACGCTGCGGCTCTCGTATCGTCTTGCGGCACACCGTCTCCGTCGGCGTACATTGCGGCAAGCACCAACTTAGCCTGAACAAGGCCCTTTGTAGCCGCCTTTGTGAACCACCTTGCTGCCTCCTCACCGGCACGGCGAGTGGCATCTGTCTCGGCGAATTCTGCGTACATCGTGCCCAGCACGAAACACGTTGTTGCATCAGCCTTGGCCTGCACTGACTCAGGGCCGAGCGGTGCGAGCACTGAGTAGCGGCATCTTCCATAGACCTGTGGAAGTCGCTCATCAGTAAAGGCACGCCATTGGCTATTGGAATTGGCTCGTGCAAACCATTTCGCTGCCTCCACCTCGTTTTGCTGAATACCGACTCCTTCACCGTACATAAGACCGAGAAGCACTTGAACTGTAATGAGGTCATGTTCGGCAGCCTTCGAGAGCCATGCCACTGCCTGATTGGCATCTCTGTTCACACCCTGGCCGTCGCGGTACATCAGACCAAGCCAATACTGTGCGGCAGGGTTATCTTCGTGAGCCATTCTGGCCAACCATCTTACAGCCTCTTCATACTCGTGCGTGGTGCCGTCACCTGTGTACTTGATGCAGAAAACTTGCCACTGAGCAAGGACATGTCCTCGTTCGGCGGCTTTGGTCAACCACTCCGCAGCAAGTTTGTGATCCTTTGGAACAGCCTCACCTTCCTGATGCATGAGGCCGAGTTCATATTGGGCATAGGCGAATCCGGCTTCAGCAGCTTTTGAGAACCACTGCACGGCCTCTTGGGGGTGGATCGCTATGAATCCACTAACAGCACTGTTATCTTCCTGCTGAGCGGCCTTCAAGAACCAGGACCATGATACATTGGGGTCCGCAGAGGTCCCGGTGCCATAGTGACACATTATAGCAAGCTCGAATTGTGCGTCGGCGTAGCCTTGGTCGGCTGCCTTTGCGTACCACTTGAAGGCCTCGGGGAGGTTCTTTGGCACCCCGCTGCCGGATCTATAGGAACATCCAAGAAAATACTGAGCATAGACGTGTCCTTGTTCGGCAGCCTTCTCATACCATGCAGCAGCTTCGCTGTCATCGTATGGAAAACCGGTGCCAGTCGCATGCATATTGCCGAGACGAAATTGGGCTTCCCGGTGTCCTTGCTCAGCAGCCTTGGTCAGCCATGAAATCGCCTCTCCATACAACTCCGGCTGCCGCTCAGAGGCACTCTCGCGCTCACGATTCTGCGCTGAGTCGTAGCAGATTATGCCGAGGCTATACTGTGCTTCTGCATGGCCCTGCTCCGCTGCCTTGACGTACCAGCGCCTGGCATTGTTGGGATCTTGGGGGACACCCCGGCCACTGGCATACATCAAAGCGAGGCTATATTGCGCACCGACATAACCTCCGTCAGCGGCTCTGAGAAACCACATGGCCGCCTTGGCATAATCTCGCTCAACACCCTTAGCGTGATAGTACATCACGCCCAGATTGTACTGGTCAATCGTGAGACCCTGTTCGGCAGCCCTCGTGTACCATTTGACTGCCTCCTTTTTGTCTTGCGAAACACCCTCGCCCTGACTGTACATCACGCCAAGATTATGCTGAGCTTCCGCGTAGCCCTGTTCAGCAGCCTTCATGTACCATCTGACGGCTTCCACAGGGTCTTTGGGAACGCCAAGCCCCGTCTCATACCAGTACCCCATCTCCAATTGGGCTTCTGGGACGCCGTATTCGGCCGCAGCACGCGTGACTTTCTCATGAGTTGCCGCGGCCATCTGAACACGTCCCATGTCCACCGGTCTAGCGCTTTTGGGCATCCATGTTTTCGGTGACTCGTCGTTCTCTGTACTCGCATCGCTGCTGCCGGGCCTGCTATCGGCGGACACGCAGACGGGAGGGGATGCAGAAGAACCAGCATCCACTCGCAGGCAGGAACACGGCACACATGACAGAATTAACAAGAGACAACTGAGCTTCCGCATAGCCTTCCCTCGAAGATCGCTCATAACACAGCAATGGCACCCAACAGATCCAATTGTAGGCTCCAGCCTTGCCGAACACAAGCAACAACGTTGAAATCCTGTCTGGTTCTGGGTATAGTCGGGGACGTGGGCACGGCGAAGGTACATCTGGAATTATGCCATGAATCGCGGTCGGGGACACCGTGTCCACAACACCCCCGGCCGCGATTTCTGTTTTCGTGGACGAAGAGCGATGAACGCACCACAGGATAAGACAGAAGACTTCTCTTACCTTGATGACCGGTCTTTGGAGGTCCGATTCGACACGTGTACATCCGTCGAGGAGCTGACTCGTCTGCTTTTCGCGATTGTCCGTGGCAACTTGAGAAAATACAGGCACCCGCCGATGAAGGTATGGGTCCTGCCAGCGACGGAAGAAGAGAGTGACCTTTCGTGGCCAAAACTGGGAGAAGAGACCGACCTTGTGGTCACGGACATGGGCCTCCTGCCGAATGGTCACTGGCCGCCCATTAAGGTCGGCGGCAGAAACAGAGAAACGGTTTGGGATGACCCCAAGCTACGCATGAAGGCTTATGGTTTGGCATATATGACTGCCCTGCGACTGACACACGAGAATCCGCGTCTATCCCTGATTCCAGACCAGGATGTTTCTTCTCGGCATGGCGTACTGAGTCTCCTGAAATGGTGCCTCCAGAACAAGCAGCCGAACGGTTCTGGGCAAGCGGGCAGGACGGCAAAGAAGGTGGCTAAAGGCGGACGGAAGCCCTTATCTGCGAGAGAAGCGAACAAGCGGCAGTCGCTTATCAACAGTTGGACGCAGGCCCGCGGGTCGGGTATCGATAAATACGACTTCTGCCAGGACGCAGGTATCGAAATAGCCTACCTCGATAGGTGCCTGGATTGGAATCGGCACAAGCGAGAATCCCACCAGTAGGATTCGGAACAATCGGGAAAAACTCACACCACCCCAAACGTATTCTTACGTTCTCCGCAAATTCTGTGCGCACGCAAAACGCTTAGAAACCGAAGCCTGAATTTGGCTGTGGGCTGATTCCATTCAGAAGATTCGGAAAAACGCCTATTTCCCCCATGTGGCCCATAGACTTCCTTCCAGCAGTACGAATCGAAACCATGATTGTCTGTTGAAAGGATCGTCAATGCTTGTTCTGACCACCGGGCAGATTGCCCAACAGGTCAACGAAGACCGGGACCGCGTGAGCTATGCCATCCGCAAAGCGGGCATCAAGCCTGTTGGTAGAGCGGGACTTGTCCGCCTGTTCCCCGAGAGCGTCGTGAACACGGTCAGGGAGTTTCTGCAAGACAGACCAGGAAAGGAGAATCCCCATGCACGTGAAGACCGCTGAAAAAGTGCAGGCCGTCGTCGCCACAACGACGGCCCGAAGTCAGAATCACCGAAGCGAAGTCTACACGGATCAGAACAGCCGGTCAAGGCCGAGCGCGTTCATGGAGCAAGCGGCCGATGCCCTGCTGCTGTCAGTGTTCCCCCAGAGCGAGACGAGCAGAATGGCATTCACGGCCCTGTGCGAACGACGCCTACGCCGTGCCTATGAGGGGGTGACGCCATGAACGAGCAATACGCTTTGAGCCATCGGGGCGACCCCGTGACCAGCTATGAGGCAGGCGACCAGTTCGGGCGGTCCGGGAAGCAAACCTATCTGGAACCCACCGATGCTCTGGACGACGCCTGCAAAAGTGACCAGACAGCCGCAACCGCACTGGCGATGTTGAAAACGCGGAAAAGGGTGCAAGTACTTGCACCCTTTCGCGTGTATACATCTGACCCCACCGACAC
>CAZDTD010000032.1:0-28563 GCA_964507995.1 uncultured Pirellulales bacterium
TCTACAGGGAAATCCTAACATCGTCAATGGCACTACTTTCGGGGGATAAGCCACTATCACCGCAAGTCCTTCTTCGCTGTCACGGAAAGCGACAACGGGATCGACAACTTCCGCTTTTGGGCTCGTCCGATCGTAATGCCGGAGGCGTCCGAGGAAGAAATGAATGTCTACGATATCCGGCTGACACGGCACGAGGATGGCTGGATCTACGGAACATTCTGTGCCGAACGCCACGACCCCGCGCAGCCGGACAATCCGCCCGCCGCTCTGGCCAGGGCCGGGATCGCTCGCACGAAGGACCTCAGGACATGGGAACGATTGCCCGATCTGAAGACCCCGTCGGCTCAGCAGCGCAATTACGTTCTGCACCCTGAGTTCGTCGACGGCAAGTACGCGTTCTACACCCGGCCGATGCGTGAATTCAAGGCCGCCGGGTGCAGCACCGGAATCGGCTGGGCCCTCTGCGAGGACGTGACGAACGCCGTCATCGAGGATGAGTCGCTCATCATCGACCCATGCCGCTATCACACGATCGTCGAAGGCAAGAACGGCCAGGGCCCGTCGCCGATCAAAACGGACAAGGGATGGCTGCATCTCGCCCACGGCGTGTGGGAAAACGCCGACGGGCTGCGCTACGTTCTGTATATGTTCCTGTCCGATCTGCACGAGCCCTGGCGAATCACCCATCGGCCCGCCGGTTATTTCATGGCGCCTCGCGGCATGGAGCGCGTCGGCGATGTCTCCGATGTCCTGTTCGCCAACGGCTGGATCGCACGGGAAAACGGCGATGTGTTCATCTACTACGGTTCCTCGGACACGCGTGTTCACGTCGCGACCAGCACGATCGATCGCCTGCTGGACTACGTCCTCCACACGCCGCCAGACGGGGGCCGAGCCTTTGCGTGCGTGCGACAGCGATGCGAGATGATCGAGAAGAACCTCGCCAATCCCCGCTGCAAGTCGATGACAATGGAGTCGTGAGAAACGAGCAGATCGCCCGATCGAGGTGACGTCCGATGAGAAAGCACAACAGAGCTTGTATTCTGGGAATCACCGCGATTGTGGTGACGATGCTGGCTATCGTGGCGGGTTGTCATGCCTCCTCGACGCCCGCGAAGAAGAAATACAACGTGGTGGCATATGTCGCCGGCTATCGTGACTTCGATTTCTCCACGATCCAGGCCAACCAAATCACGCACATCAACTATGCCTTCGTGAACGTGGTGGATGGCCAGGTGCACTTCGACACCCGCATCGACAACACCCCCTTGAAGAAGGACGACATCTTCACACTACACGCCCTGAAGAAGATCAATCCCGACCTGAAGGTGCTGGTCTCCGTGGGCGGCTGGACGTGGTCGGGCGGTTTCTCCGATGCGGCACTGACGGCCGAGTCCCGTCGCAAGTTTGCCACCAGTGCGGCAGCCTTCGTCGACGCCTACGATCTGGATGGGATCGACATCGACTGGGAATATCCCAACAGTCCCGGCGCCGGCAACGTCTATCGGGCGGAAGACGTTCACACGTTCACGCTCCTGCTCCAAGCCGTCCGCGAGGAACTGGACCGACTGTCCGCCCGAAAGCCGGATCATCGACACTATCTGCTGACGATCGCCACCGGATCGAGCCAACGGTACGTCAACAACACCGAGTTGGGCCAATTGCAGCGTTACCTCGACTTTCTGAACATCATGACCTACGATTTCTACCATGGCGGAGATCACCGCACGGGACATCACAGCAATTTCCGGGCGTCCTCGTCGCCGGAGCGGGACAAGAACAACCTCATCAACGCCGTGGATCTCCACGTGAAGGCGGGCGTTCCGCTGCGTAAGATCAACCTGGGGATTCCCTTCTACGGCAGGAAATGGACCGGGGTCAAAAGCGGCGAAAACCACGGTCTCTTTCAGGAGGCCGAATCGGTCGGCGACATCGTTTTCTATCGTCAGATCGTTCCGTGCCTGCGCGACGACGCCTATCAACAGTGCTGGGACGAATCGGCCCAGGCCCCCTATCTGTGGAATCCCGAGGAGGCGACCTTCATCTCCTACGAAAACGCACGGTCCATGGCTTCCAAAGTGCGGTATCTCAAGGAAAAAGGCCTCGGCGGCGTCATGTTCTGGGAGTACAGCGACGACTACCAGGGCGAGCTGCTCGACGCTCTCAACCACGCTCTGGTCGGTGCAAACAATACTCCTTGAACGACCCTGTAACCGGAATCCGTTGGAGCGATCAAGAGGGCGGCGATTGCCACATGTCGTGAAAGTTGAAAAACTGCCAGGGGTGAGATGCGACAAAAGCTTCCAGTGTACCGACAAACTGCTGGAGATACGGGCTGTAGACTGCATTCAGGCGTCCGAGGCCGACGGGAACGCGGATAACACGAGCCAACTCGATCCGATAGGTCGAGAATTCAACCTTGTGACTGAAGACCACAGCGATGGGAGTGCCCTGCATGGATGCAAGTCGATAGGGGCTTACGGGGAAGCACACCGGCGCTCCGAGGAAAGGCGTCTGCAACGTGTTGGGGTCGTCGCCGAAGACGCGATCCGCCATCAGTCCAAGGACTTGGTTTTCCTTGATCGCGGCGATCATCTGCATCACTCCGCCCATCGGCTGGGTCGGATCGATGATCGAAAACGGCACGTCCGAGCCTGCCCCATCGAACCATCGCGGATCAATGTCGGTAGCCCCCCGGTGCATCACGATGCTCACCGGAACTCGAAGGTAACTGAATGCCGCCATGGCCACCTGCCAGCATCCCACGTGACTGTTGAGGAGGATCAAACCGTGACCTTCGTCAATCAGCTCCTGGAGACGCCGACCTTCTTGAAACTCGAGTCGCAGCACATCAGGCCCAAGCAAGCCGAAAGCAGCGCGATCGATGAGCGATTCACCCAGGGCTTCGATCCGACGGTAATCGTGCCACAATCGAGTCCGCGGCATTCGCACTTCGGGGAAGCGTCTGTCGAGATAGTGCCTGCATCGCCGGCGTACGAATGGGCATAGCAGCACATACCAGGCGGCCACTACGTACATGCACACATAAGCCAGCCGGCGTCCGCCCATCCGAAGCAACAGACGGAAAAATGCAAACTGCCAGCCCTTCCCCACGCTTCGCGAATCCCACTGGGCATTGGAAACGGGCATGGTGCGGTCAGAACGCATACCGGACCTTTCGCAGTGCTTTCGCGGCCACGCAGGTCGCCAATCCGAACAGCAGGGCCAGGACCGTTCCAACCAGCAGCGACCCCAGGCACCAGTCCCACAGGCACTCGACTCCCATGTATCCCAATTCGAGAAACGATGCGCTGCGGAGGCTCTCAATGCCCTCAAGCGTCAGGAAACGGCCGAAACGCAGGTAATGTCCTGCTTCAATGCAAAGCGCCGGCACCACCGGCGGCATGCAGAGTTGACTTGCCGCCACAGCCGCGATCCGGTTGAGCCGCAGGATCGCCGCCGCGACCAGGATCGCTATGGTGTGGCAGGCAATCAGCGGTACGGCCCCCAGAAACACACCCAATGCCACGGCGCACGCCAGCCCCCACGGCGTCGCCCGTTCCATCAACAGCATCCGAATGGAGCGCAACGGATGCCAAATCGTTACGGACTTTTCCTTGTGTGCCCCTGCGAACCGGCGGTGGGGCCACGGGATCACCGACCGCACGGTCAGATGAGTGTTCAGGGCGGTCAGTCGCAGATTGTCGGAAAACTTATGAAAGTGCGAATTGCGATGCTCTGCCTTGGCATAATGCACCCGCACACTCATTTCGTGCACTTGGACGCCTCCCCAGAGGGCGCGAACGACCACCTCCACCTCGAAGGCGTAACGTCCGGACCAGCACGGCAGACGCTCGATCAGCGCAACGGGATACGCCCGGAATCCGCTTTGGATATCGTGTACCCGCGTGCCGGTCTGCAGACGGACCCAGAAATTGCCAAACGCCCGGCCGAACCGCGAGCTGGCAGGCACGTTTTCCCCCTCGAAATCCCGGACCCCGACGATCAGGGATTCCGGATGGTCACGAATCGCCTCGATCATCCTGGGCAGATCCTCGGGATCATGCTGACCGTCAGCATCCAGAGTAATCATGTGCGTGACGCCCTGGCTGCCGAGGCAACGCGCGGCCGTCCGAATCGCCTGGGCCTTGCCCAGGTTGACCTCGTGACGAAGGACCTCAACCGGCAATTCCGCCAAAAGGGAAGCCACAGGAGGCTCGCTGCCGTCGTCTACGACCAGAACCCGCGGACACTCCCGAAGGCATCGGGAGACCACCTCCCTTAGCCGCGAGGGCTGGTTGAAGACAGGGATGACGACGGCAATCTGGCACATTGCGTCGGGCCTCACTTTCGTTCCACGATTCGACGGTTGCCGCGCGCGAATCGCAGGAAACTGCCGGCGTTGGCCAGGAATCGCTTCCAGCTATCCGGAGACTTCCACAACATGCTCAAGAAATTCCACAGGGTCTTCGGGCGGGTGTAGTACCGCCGGTAGAACTCCATGAACAGGCTCTCCAGTTTCTCGGCGGTCATCCCATTCGGCACGAACACCACATTCATGCAATCCATCTTCTCCCAATTCTCCTCGAAACGGCCCAGGGAGTGGATCTTCTCATAGAGCGGCGAACCCGGAAACGGCGTGAATTTCGCGACGTTCAAATCGTCGATGGGCAGCGAGAACACGTACTCCATCGTCCGCCGGAAGCTCTGTTCCGTCTCGCCCGGCAGGCCGATCATGAAAAGCCCTTTGACGCGGATGCCCGCCTTGTGAATGTCGTAAACCGTCCGCGTCATCAATCCCAGGTCCGGATTCTGGCGATGCTGCGCTAGCAGGTCGGGATCGCCCGTTTCAATGCCCAGGCTGATCATCCAGCACCCGGCCTTCTTCATCAGGGCGAGCAATTCGGGGTCCACGTGCTCAGCCCGCACGGCGCAATTGTAGGTCACCCCCAGAGGCTCGTCGATCATCCGCCGGCAGAAGGCAACCACGCGATCCCGATTGAACGTGAACTGATCGTCGTACAGGTTGAGGTGCCGCACACCAAACTGTCGGTTGAGCAGTTGTACGTGCCGGTAAAGATAATCGGCCGAGTTATATCGGAAGGTCCGCCGAAACACGGACCGGTCGCAATAGCTGCACTGGTATGGACACCCCCGGCTGGAGATGCAGCTCGTGTTCGGCGTCCTGGGGTAATTGAAAATCGGCAACTGGTATCGTTTCGGGAACCCCTCGATCTTGTGATACGCCGGCAGAGGCAGCGTGTCGAGATCCAGCAGGTCCTTCTGAAAACCCGAGAACGCCACCTGCCCGTTGTTGCGGTACACCAGTCCGGCGATCCCCCTGGCGTCGCCATCCGCCTCCATGAGGGCCCGCAACGGGGTCTCCCCTTCCCCGACGACGACATAGTCCACCTCGGGAAACTCGTGGAGGATTCGCTCCCGTAACGCGGAGACGTGCGGCCCGCCGGCGATGCAACACGTTTCGGGGCACGTCGCTTTGATCCAGCGGAAGATCCGTGCGGCATCCAGAAAACCCGCCGTCGTGCACGTCGCCCCCACGAACCGTGGTCGGTGACGACGCACGTAGTCGTCGATCGTCCTGTCCGAATCGGGATGGGCAAAACAGTCGATGATGTCCGCATGGAAACCGTATTGCTCAATGTAGGCCGCAATGCTGGCCAGACCCAGTGGAGGCATCAGGTTGGCCACTCGGGAGATATCCCGATCCGCAGCGTCTGCGTCATAGCCCAACGGGTGAATCAGCAATACGCGTCGTCTATCCATGTTCAGGACCATGCATCCGTCTCATTCATCAGCTCGCACGCGACGGGAAACGAATCATTCGCTCCCAGAGCAGCCCTTTCCACCCGAAGGATCGGAGAATCGCCGCCGCACGTTGTCCCTCGTGCGGCGGGAAGACGCGATCTCGACGGCCCGACCAGGACTCGATCACCTGCTGCTCCATCCATGCCTTGTCCACAGTTGGAGACACATAGTAGACGGGCTCGAACAGGGAATCCGTCCTTTGCACAAGCCCCTCCGCCACGGCACACTCGTGAAGAGGCGTTCCCGGATAGACCCGGATTCCCGAGAAGCCGAAGACGACGCAATGTTCCAGGCGAGCGATGTTGTCGAGTCCCTCGCGCACAGTCGCCGGCGTCTCCTGGGGTCCCCCGAAGATGACGAAATGCGCACAGGCGACTTCCGCCTGCACGCACATCTGATTCGTCCGCTCGACTTCGGCCCACCGGAACGGCTTGCCCATGCCCTCCAGCGTCGTATCGGTTGTCGCGTCGGTGCCGAGCTCCACCGCATACAGGCCCGCTCGCTTGCAAAGCGTCAGGATCTCGCGGGTCAGCAGTCGGGGCGACATATAACACGCCCATTTCACGCCGAGATCGCGGACTGCCATGGCCTCGACCAGTTCCATGTATTGCCCCTGGGGGTCGTTGAACACGGAATCCACGAAGAATACCGTATCGACACAAAAGTCCCGCTTGAGCCGCTCCAGATCGCCGAGGACCGCTTCAACTCCGCGGGAGCGAAAGGCGGCGCCCTCGAGCTTTGGATAGGTACAGTAGCAGCAATGATAGGGACAGCCTCGCTTGCTCTGAAGGCCAATGATTCCGCTCTTATCCCAGTAGAACGCCACCAGCGACGAATCAAAGTGCGGCGAGCGTTGGCATTTCCCCGGCAGCAGTCCGGCCGTGACAGGCCAGATCGTCGGCAGGGAGCGACTCCGCATCACGGCCGCGACGGCGTCCACAATGGCCCGTTCCCCCTCGCCCGACACCGCCAAGTCCGCCCCTACATACTCCCTCACGTGTTCAGGCATCGTCGATACGGCCGCCCCGCCGATGAGGATGGGAACCGAGGTCAAACGCCGAACCAAAGCAACCACTTCGTGGGCCTCTTTCAATTCCCATGCGTCCGCGGACTGGGCCAGGGAATCGACGCGATCCACGTTGCGAATCGACACCGCCACCGCCTGCGGATCAAATGCGCCGACCGTCTGTTCCAGGAGCGCCGCGTCTCGATTGGCAACCAACCAGTCGAATTGGCGAATCTCATGGCCCGCATCGATCAGTGCACCGGCCACGGTCGCCATCCCCAGAGGGTAGACCGCATAGGGGACATCGCAGGTATTCGCTGAGATCAGAAGGATTCGGCTCACTGGTCTTGCGGTTCCTTGGTTTGGAATCGTCTCTTGTCTCGCGGGTTGTGCCGGCGATAGGTCCCGTCGGCCATCTCCCGCTCGATCACCCGCTGGAACAACCGGCCCATCCGGAGCTGGTACCCCGAGTCGGCATAGAAGGTCTGCCATGCATAGTCATACAGCGACTGCAACTCATCCACGGACATCCGCTTCGGCCGGAACACCACCTTGTCGGCGGTGTAATCGGCCCAGTTGTTGCTCAGAATCCGCCCTTCCCGCTCCAACTGCTCGCGGATCGGCGTATGGGGAAACGGCGTCAAGATCGTGAACTCGGCCACGTCCAACTGGACCTCGCAGAGGAAATCGACGAGTCGCTTGATGTAGTCGGCGTCGTGATCGTCCGTGCCGAGCAGGATCGTGCCCTCCACGCCGATTCCGTTGTCCTGCAACATGCGGATGCGGTCGCGAATCACGTCGGAGGTATCGAACACAGCCTGGTATACGTACCAACAGCCGGCCTCGGCGGCCAGCCGGACGATCTCCTCATCGTAGAGGATCGGATGCGAGACCCACTTCTTCTTCAGGGGCTTGATGGCGGTGAACAGCTCCACCAGCCAGTCCCGATCCTGCGCCAGCGAGTTATCCACGATGAACAGCCTGTTGTTCTCGATCCGTTCGAGTTCCTCCACGACCTTGTCGATCGGACGGGGCCGAAACTGCTTGCCGCCCAGAAACGCGCTGCAACAGGGAAAGCAATTGAACCGGCAACCCCGCGAGGCATGCACGAGGTCCACCATCTGGACGCCGCGATAGTTGTACGACGGCCGATTCAGGATGTCCCGGCGGGCCGGTCCGATCAATGCGGTCGACGGGGGATCCCCCATGAAATCGTATACCGGCTTCAGACGCCCGGCCCTGCAATCGTCGATCACCCGGCCGAAGCGTCCCTCGGTCTCTCCCAGAAACACGGCGTCGGCGTGCCTGGCAACCTCGTCGCTGTGCAACATCGTGGCGATTCCGCCAAAGATGACGGGCAATCCCTTTGACCGAAATGTGTCCGCGATCTCAAAGGCCCTCGGAAGCTGGCACGTCAGCATGACCGAGATTGCCACCAGGTCCACATCCTCCTCAAAAGTCACAGGTTGAACGTTGTCGTCCTGGAAAACGATCTCCACATCCTGCGGCACCGTAGCCGCAAAGACCACCGGTCCATGGGGCGGCAGGTGGAATGTGGTCTGGCGTTCCAGCTTGGGCCAGGTCGGATAGATCAGTCTCATCTTCATTATTCGGAGCGATTGCCTCCATCACATTTTCCCGTCACGACCTTGCGGGCCAACCAGACGAGATCGGCAACCCGCTTCGTCCCCCACGTCAATTCCCGACCCTGCCACCGGCAGGAGGCCGTCTCCGAGCCTTTGTTCAACACAAAGAAGACCGCCCCGCAAGGTTGTTCCCAACTGTCGTTCGGAGCCTCGGCGCCTACGTCGCACCAGCCGGCAACAGCCGTTTCACAGAACCCCCACTGCATCAAATCGAGGGCTGTATACACTCCGGCCAGATGCTCCTGCGAATCATCCACCACAAAAGCGGGACCTGTCAAGCCAAATTGGATGGAGGCCTCGCCGAGCATGGTGCCCGGGAGCGTGTAGGCGAACAGGTTGGGACTGGCCAGGCCCCCGCCGTCGGAGGCCACCGTCGCAAAGAAGGCCAAGTCCGCTTCCTGGCAGCCACAACGTGTGCTCGCTACCAGGCCGATCTTTCGCTTGTCCGTCCACTGGTCCAGACCCGCACTTTTCATGGCCAGCGCAATGGCGCCAAACCCGGCCTTGGCATAGGAATCGAACCGACCGAACCGGGGGTGGGAGACATCCAGGAACAGCCTGCTCTTGAGGGCCGGCAAGGGGCCGGGCCCGAACCGGAACGTGTCGCCGGGCCGCCCGCTGCCAATGCCGAAGGGCGTCACCCATCCGATTCCGCGGATCTCTACGTTCACGATTCGTCGCTCCTTTGCAGAATCAGCGCCGCATTGATGCCGCCGAAGCCGGAGTTCGTCGTCAGCAGATAGTCCCCTGAGAATGGCTGCGTCTGCGCCGAGACGTGTCCGCGTCCACTTGGCTCAGGCGTGCGCAGGCCCACTGTCGGCGGAATGCATTGATGCTCCAGACTGGACAGTCCGACGATTGTCTCGATCGCGCCACAGGCGCCCAGGGTGTGCCCCGTCGCCCCTTTGATAGAGTGCAACGGAGGCATGCAATCGAAGATTTCGGAGAACGCCGTCAACTCCATGGCGTCGTTGTAGACCGAGCCGGTGCCGTGGGCGTTGATCGCCGCCACATCAGAGGGTCTTAACTGGGCCCGGTCCAGCGACTGGCGAATCGCGAGGATCAGTCCTTCGCCCGTTCTCGACGGCGCGGTGATGTGATGGGCGTCGGAGGCAATTCCCCAGCCGACGATCCGACCGAGACTGCGGCGTTTCGCCCGCCGGCAGGCAGATTCGCTCATCAGCAGCAGAGAGGCCGCCCCTTCGCCCAGGAGCAATCCGTCGCGGTCCATGTCGAAGGGATGGCATCCCTGCGCAGACAGGGCGTGCAATGCGGAGAATCCGGCAAAGACAAATTCCGAGACCAGATCGAGCCCACAGACAAGAACCGATTCGGCCTGGCCCTGCTGGATCTGCGACGCCCCCAACGACAGGGCGATCGTGGCGGAGGCACACGCCGCGTTGATGTTGCACCGCCGGCCTTTCAAACCCAATCGGCTCGCCATCAGGTCTGCCGCCTGACCGCCGAGAATTTGATCCGTCGCAGTTTCCTGCTTTCGAACCTTTCGCTCCAACTGGTCGATGCCCGCCTTGGTCGTTGCAGTGAGCAGAGTTGCATCGGGCGGAACACAGGGGGATTCATCGAACAGCATTTCCATCAGCCCGCCCAGCCGCGAACCATCGCGTTCGGCGTCCAGGTCCGCAATGCAACCGGCCGCGTGGCAGGAATAACCCTCCGTGCTGAATCGACGCACCGGGGCAATCCCCGTTTGGCCCGCCAGCAGGTTTCGCCATAAAGTCTCGGGTCCTGCACCCAAAGCCGACACGACTCGAGCATCGACCACATGAATCGCCGTCACGCCAGTACTCCCTGCTTCCATTTCTGCAGGAACTCCGTGAAGAATCCCGGCGGAGCGAGAAGAACATTCATGTTGCAGTCGAGCATCATCTGTACTGTGCAGCCCGTGCAGATGAGCCGGCCACAAACGCCGCGGATCTCGTACTCGAAATTGATGCGTGCCGCGTCCGACCAGTGCAGGATCGCCGTGATCTGCATCTCATCCTCGAACCGCAACGGGGCCAGGTAGTCGATCTGCATCTGCCGCAGCGGAACGGGGACCCTCTCTCGTATGAAATCGCTGTAGCCGATTCCATAGCGATGTCCCAGGGCCACCCTTGCGTCCTCGAAGTAACTCGGGTAACAACCGTGCCAGACGATCCCCATCGAATCCACTTCTTCGAACCGAACACGCCGATCGACGGTCATGCGAAGCGACGGCGGCGCGCCGACAACAGGCGGGAAATACGACTTACGCATGACAGCTCTCCTCCACATCCAATTCAAGGGTGAAAGTCGCCGCCTTTTCACCGTTGACGAGCAAGGTGAAGCTGCACCGCACGCGATCGTTCTGCGGCCATTCCTGCCAGCAGACTGTCACGCGTTGATCCGGCAGGATCGTCTTGAGAAACTTGCTTCGATCGATCTGTCGAAGACGCCAGCCGCGGGCGCTGCGAAGGCCCAGAGCGCACTGCCCCACCAGCACTTGCACGAACGCCGGCAGGACCGGATGCCCCGGAAAGTGTCCCTGAAAACCGGTGAAATCTTTGCCAAAAAGGAACGTCAACTCATAGCCCCGGCCTTCGTCCAGGGTTCGGACCTGCGCGTCCGCACAGGCGAGAATTTCCTCTCGTAAGGTACGCATTATCGTCTCCGTTCCGCCGGGCTGCGATCCTGCAGGGCAGGAACCACGAACACGGCACAGATCATGGAAGGCAGAAGGCCCAGGACGACCGTAATGCCCAGGGAGAACATCGCCGGATGGCGGGCCAGCGACAGAGCGCCGAAGCTGCTGATCGTGGTCAGGGCCGAGGTGACCACGGACCGCTCGGCGGCCCCATCTCGCGCCTCGGAACAATGCTGCATGAACGTCCCGTAGTCGATGCTGAGCCCCAGGACCAACACGCCGGCCGCCATATTGAACAGATTCATCCGGATGTCGAACAACCCCATCAGGGCCAGCATCACCACAACGCCGGTGATCGCCGGCAGCAGGCACAGGACCACCGGTTTGAGACGCCGCAACGTCACCGCCAGCACGAGCACGACCATGACCAGCGCACCCAGAAGGAAACGGGTGAAATCGCGATGAAGGAGCTGTCGAAGCGACGCCGCAAACTGCTTCTGCGATACGACCAGTACGCCTGCCGGCAGGTCCAGGCCAGGCGAACCTGCGGCCTCGGCCGTTTCATCGCTGTCGTTGACCAGATTGATCAGGCCCAAGCCTGTGGGCTCCGACATCCACAGCGGCTCCAGCAGCGGGCCGGTCGCCTGGCGGAGATCCGCAGGGGCAAAAGGCTCCCGTTCCTGCTCGAGCCACTGGAGAAACGGAGTGAATGCCCCTTGTGAGAAGCCCAGCGCACGCCCGTGGACATCGAGAGCCGCCTTCAACTGTTCCTGACGACCCTGACCACGCCAGAAGTTGTCCCACCGGGCCAGGTTGGCCAACTGGGTCGCCCGGCTGGGCATCAGGGGCGCTACGCTCACAAATTCCCCCGGCCGCCGGGTCTTGGACAGTCTGGCGTAGACCTCTTCATTCGTCCGCAGCGCCGTTTCCTCATCCTCATGGCGAACCACGACCAAGGTCCGCCCCCGGGGATCGCTCCATACATCCCGGACGCAGAACTCGTCCGCCTGAACATCCTTGGGAGTCAATCCCAGAGACCGAAGATCTCCGTCGAACGTCACACGAAAACACCACGGCAGGCAGACCCCAATCACCGCCAACCATAAGCCGATGACCCAGCGAGAGTAACCGCTGAGTACGCAGGGCGGCAACATCCAATGGTCGCGCCGACTCTGCCCGACCCAGTGCGGCAGACATCCCATGGCCAGCACGAGGGCCACGGTCACCCCTGTGATCGCAAAGATCGCCAGTTGGCGCTGGATTGGCACGGCGGACCACAGAAGGACCGCGAAGACCGCCACGGTCGTGGCGAATGAGACGACCATCGGTATCGCCAGTCCACCCATTTCCTCCTCAGGCTTCGCTCCTGGTTTGCGAAGGGAGTAGAACACATGAAGTCCGTAGTCGTCGGAGATCCCCAGAAGCACGGCGCCGAATCCCACCACGATGGCCGACAGCGGCGTGAACAGCCCCGCAACCACGAGCACACCTGCCAGGACTCCCAGGGATGGAACGGCGAACACGAACAGAGCCCGCCAGTGACGCAGCAGGACGAGAAAGATCGCGACCAAGCCAAGCGACGAGACTGCAAACACCACGACCAGGTCCCGCTTGACCGCTTGGGCGTTGGCGACCGTGTAGCGATGGGCGCAAACCACGCGGGGATGAATCACCTCGGGAACCGTCCGCGAGAGCATCTCATCAAGATACGCGAGCACTTGTTCGCCGCCTTGGGAATCCCCCATGGAGACGGGCGTCTCTGCAATGAGCAGGAGGTGCCTGCCCGTCGGATCGATGAGGAATCCTTGTTCGACCTGCATGTCGGGAAGCAAGGCAACGGCCCCCAGCTTGCGCAACACCTGATTGCGGAAACCCAGAGGATCCTGGGCGAGCCACCTTCTCAACCACAACCCCTCAGGACCGGCCAGGGCATCACGATTGTTCTGAAGCGTCTCGGCCACCTTTGCGGGCGTCACCTGCGACGCCAAGGCCGCCGCATCCTCCTCGGTGAACAGTTGCGGCATGTGTGCATAGAACCAGTCGATCAGGTTGGCCCCCGACTCCACTGGCAGGCCACCGATCACTCTGGAAATCAGCGGCGGCTTCAGTTGTTCTTCCAGACGCTCGGCGGTCTCTGTCAGCAGGGAGATCTGCTCGGCGTCCTGGGCTTCCAGGTCGATCAGAATGCTCCGCGTGAACGGCGACGCTTCCAGCAACCCATAACTGACGGCAAACGTCGGATCGCTATCCGGGAGCATCAGCGTGATGTCCTCCCGCATGGGCGTTCGCATCACGATCAGGCTCCCGATCAAGGCCAGGACCAACACCGTGCCGGCGCATGCCCATCGGTGGCGAACCCCCGCTCGATAGAGCCACCGGGCCGTCCGTGCCCACATGTTTGCGTCTGCTTGTCCCAAACCATTCACCCGTTATTCCTGAGCGTTCTGCAGCGTATCGGGCTGCACCCATATCTTGAGCGTCCCCTTGGCCACGACAGTCCCATCGCAGAACACTTGTCCATCCACGAAGAAGAACCCGCCAAAGGCATTGGACGAGCGGATTTTGATCAGGAGCGGCCGTCCTGCGGCGGGCAGGTCGTCAATCTGGAATTCCTGAACCCCGACGAGATACCCGATGTTCGTGGATTGATCCGTGAGCCGATCGTGGTATCCTTGCGAAGCGGCATAGGTTTGCGCCACAAGCTCCGCCAGGACCGCCGCCTCCAATCTCCCATCCGGCCCCACGCCAACGTCGCCGTCGTTCAGGGTCGTTTGTCCCTCGGCATAGTCCTCCTCGACGCACAGAAGTTTCTGCACCAGTCGCAGGGGGGAGCGATGCAACATGTACATCTCCGTATCCGCGGGCAAACTCATATCGCCGATCCTCCATCGAAGTACACGCTGAGATCATCGAGAATCTGGCTGGAGAAAAGCAGCTTGCGGAATTTCACGAGATCGTCGTGAAAGATCCCATGATTCTCATAGACTGTGAAGTCCTTCGCAAGCAGATCATAAATGCGACGACACCCCTGCCCAAGCCCCGAGGCATTGCGGAACGACAGGGCTTGCAGGTCCGCAAGCACCTCGACGGTCAGGATATGCTTGGCGTTGCTCACCGCCTTGAACGCTTTTCTCGCCGCCACGGTCCCCATGCTCACGACATCCTGGTTCGAGGCGTTGCAGGAGATCGACAACGTACCGACGGGGTTTGCGAGATGCCGGTTCTCCGCGGTAGTCGAGGTCGCGACGTATTGGGCTCCCATGAATCCCATGGTCAGCCCCGGCTCACCGGCGATCAACAACTCGGGCAACCCCTCGTTGAGATGCTTGTCCAGCAGTTTGTTGATCCGCCGCTCCGAGAGGGTGCTCATCAGGGCGACCGCCATGCACAGGGAGTCCATCGCGAATGCGATGCTCTGCCCGTGGAAGTTGCCCCCGTGAATGACTTTCTGCTTCTCGGGAATCACGACGGGATTGTCATTGACAGAATTGGCCTCCGTGCAAACCGTCTCGGTCACGTGGTCGAGGGTCTCCTGGACGGGGGCCAGAATCTGTGGCGTGCAGCGGATCGAGTAGACGTCCTGCACGTTGATGTCCGTCTCGAAGGAAGCCCCTTCCACCCCGCCCCGGCGAATGCGATCGTGCAACTCGGATCGCCGCGTGATGTTCCGCGACCCCCGGTACAGGCGGCGAATTGTCTCTGCAATCCGTTGCTGTCCCGGGTGCGGCTTGACCCGATGCAGATCCTCATCGAAGGCGTCGTCGATGCCGCCAAAGATCTCGAGCGCGAAAGCCGCCGTGACCGTGCCCAGGGACAACAACTTCCTGGCGCCGAAAATCGCAAACGCCGCCAGAGCCGTCATGGCGCTGGTGCCGTTGATCAGGGCGATACCTTCCTTGAAGCTCAACCGGAACGGCGTCAGGCCCGCCGCCTTCAGGGCTTGTCCGGCAGTGGTCAATTCCCCTTTATGGTAAACCGAGCCCTCACCGATGATCGCCAGGGCCAGGTGCGCCAAATGCACGAGGTCTCCCGACGCGCCCACGCTTCCGCACTCCGGGATGTACGGCGCGATGCCTGCGTTGATCATGTCCCGCATCAGCTCCAGCAGGGACACTCGCACGCCGCTGTAGCCTTTGGCCAGGGTATTGAGTCGAACGGCCATGACGGCTTGTGCGATATAGTACTTCAGCGGATCCCCCAGGCCCGCCGCATGGCTATGAATCAAATTCACCTGCAACGCGGCGAGATCGCCGTCGGCGATGATCTTATTGCACATGGGACCGAACGACGTGTTCACTCCGTAGATGACCCGTTTGGCCGCTACTTCCCGTTCGAGAAACTCCCGGCTTCGCCGGCACCGGTCGAGGGCCGCAGGCTCCAAGGCCACCGCCTTGTCGCCGATACCAATCGCCACAATATCATCGATTGTCAGGTCATTGCCGTTCAGAACCACTTCCGGCTGTTTCATAGCGAACTCGTCTCATCCCTTGTCCGATGGTCAAATACAAGCACAGGTTTGCGGCGTCCCTCGACCCGAGTGTGCCCGTGCACCTCGTCGGCCGGGACGATGGCGACATCCAACGTCACGCGGACCCGTGCGCGGATGCGGTCGGAAATCTCTCGTTCCGTCAGGCTGGCTCCCTTCTCGAGCCCGACGAACACCTGGACGCGATCCGACAACTCGTGGTCCTGGCGCACATCGAGATAGTAGTTTCGAATCCCCTCCAGACTCTGCAGCGCGGCAAAGATCGCCGGCGGGTACAGCGTCGTGCCGCGCACCTTGAGCATCTGCGACTTGCGGCCGAGCACCGGTCCAATTCGATGGGTGTTGCGGCCGCAGGGGCACGGGTCCGTCAGCAGGACCGCGACGTCTCCCGTACTCACCCGCAACAAAGGCATTCCCGTCACCTGCAGGGGCGTTGCCACCACTTCCCCGGGCTCGCCGGGCGGGACTTGGGTTCCCGCCTCGTCCACGATTTCCACCGCCATCAGGTCCGGCAGGACGTGACCGCCTCCGCGTCCCTGGGCACATTCGGCAAACGACGTGGCCATCTCGGTGCTGGCATATGTCCCCAGCACCTGCGTCCCCCACAAATCGCGCAACTGCCGCCCCAGGGCGGACGGCGTCAGGTCCTGGTCCCGGAGCGGCTCGCCGATGCAGATCATCCTGCCGACCGCCAGTCCTGCAGGATCGATTCCCCGTCCTCGCAGGACGCGCCCCGCCTCCAGCAGCATCGAAGGGACGCCGATGATCGCGGAGGGTTTGTGCAGCAGGATCGCTTCCCCCACCAAGGAAGGGCTGCCGGCGCCCGCGCGGATGGCTGTCGCCCCGATGCGGCGCAGCCCCTCGAAATAGGCCAACCCCGCCATGAAACAGCGGTCCAGGGCACAGGCGATCAGCACGCGGTCCCGAGGGGTAAGACCGGCCGCCACAAAACACGATTGCTCGTTGTACGCAAGACGCCGCAGGTCCTGCTCGGTCTGCAGGAGGGCCACGGGCGCTCCCGTAGTGCCGGAAGTCTGACAGACATCCACCACCTGCAGTTCGGGTACGCAGAGCAGCTCGCTCCCCTGCTCCGCCAAATCCGTCTTCGTGGTCAGGGGCAGGCGAGACAGATCCGCCACGCATTGAATGTCCCGCGGTTTCAGTCCGGCGCGATCGAATCGCCGCCGGTAGAAACGCGATCGCTCATAACAGTAGTGAACGTGACGAGCCAGAAGCCGATTCGTACACGCGGAGATGGACTCAACGGATTCAAATGGCACGTTCGCGTCGTATTCGGGCTCTGGCAGATCCGCCGAGCCCGAGTCCATGGACTGATCACAATCGGTTCCCAGCAAGGCAGGCCCCCATCAATTCCTTCACATGTTTCCGCAATTCGATGTGTCCCGTTTCACCTTGAAAGGCCGTCGGTTCGATCGGTTCGAGACATTGCAGGCGGACCTCGGCGGGCGACATCCAGCAACGCCCCCGAGGCAGCATCTTGTCGGTTCCCTGGATGCAGATCGGCACGATCGGCGCGCCAAACTGGATCGCCAGCTTGAAGGCTCCGGAGTAGAATCGGCCGAGCTTTCCGTCGCGACTGCGATGGCCCTGTGGAAACAACAGGATGGAGCGTCCGTCGTCGAAGATCGTCTGCATCCTCTCCACGATCTGCTCCCAGGGCAACAGTTCCACATCCACGTATTCTGCGCATCGCATGAATGGGGCATACCAGGCCAGCTTGAAGGGCCAGGACCGCAGGCAGACGACCACATCGAACACCGGCATGGCCGACAGAAAGAAGATGTCAAAAAAAGACAGGTGGTTCGCCACGTAGATACACGGCCGTTCGCACCGCAAGCCATCCGTCCCGCCGACCGTGAGTCGAACGAAGGGCGATACGATCCACAACCAGACGCGACCATACATCCAGATGAAATGGCGTACGATCTTGGGCACAGGCCAGCGCGTCACCGACAACCACAGGATCAACAAGAGGGGAGAAATCAGCAGCCCGACCAGCGTTTCGAAGAACATCAGGACCGGCACCCAGAAGTTCATCAGGACCGTCGCCCAGGACACGAACCTCGGCCGCTGCCGCCCAACTGGAATTGCCTTTCCTGTGTATGTCTCCATGCCTTCTCGTCCCCCACAAGGTCTTTCATCCCGCACGACCGGCCGAGTCATTGCCCGTTTGTGACGCCTCCAACTCCCGCTTTTTCTCGATCACGAGGCGATGCAGATCGCCCAACGTTCTGACCTCCCGCACGCGAGGCTCTTCCCTGAGCGTCACACCGAACGCCTGCTGCAACACGACCACGACGTCGACGAAATCCAGACTGTCGAATCCCAGGCCCTCGATCAGATGGGCGTCCGGCGTCATCGCGCCGGAATCCAGCTCAAATTCGTTGATAAGGCTCTGGTTGACCAGCTCTATTATCTCGCTATCCGTCATTGATCGATCTCCTGATGACCATCGCCGAGTTGACCCCACCCAGCGCGAAATTGTTGGATAATGCCGCTTTCACCCGTCGGTGATCGATTGCCGTCAGAAGGTTCAGGCGACCACAGGTCCCATCCGGCTGCTGCAAGTTCCGCGTGGGCAGCAACACGTCATTGTGCATCATTAGAAACGTGGCAATGAGCTCCAGAACGCCACAGGCGGCCATGGTGTGCCCCATGTGTCCCTTGAGGCTGCTGATGGGGATGTCGCAGCCCAATACTTTCTCCACGGCCTCGCATTCGGCCACATCGCCTCGGAGGGTCCCGGTGGCATGCGCATTCACGTAGCCGATCTGATCCTTGCCAAGTCCTGATTCCTCAACAGCCATTTCCATACACTCTACGAGAGAGTCGATCCCTGGATTCGCCATATCGCCGGGCGACCCGGTCATGGCAAACCCGTCAATTTCCCCGAAGATCCGGGCGTTTCTATCGAGGGCGTGTTCCAGGCTCTCGATCACAACGATGCCTGCCCCTTCGCCGCAGACGATCCCATCCCGGTCTCGATCGAACGGCCGAGGAGTCCTGTCGGGCCGATCATTGTATCCGCGGGACGACGCCTCCAGCGTGTCGAACACTCCGACCGTCAAGGCGTGAAGCTCGTCCGCGCCGCCGCAGATCATCACGTCCTGTTTGCCCAAGGCAATGGTCTCGGCCGCCTGCCCGACGGCGATCATCCCGGTGGCGCATGCCGCCGACGGGGCCAACAGCCGCCCGCGGATTCCCAGGGCTTGGCCGAGATTCACCGCACAGGAGCTGTTCATGATCTTGAAGAAATGCGTCGACTTCACGCCCTCGATGTTTCGATCCTTGAGGACTTCGCTGAACAGGTGGTCAATCTCACACGTGCTGCCCGTGGTCGAACCGACGCAGAGGCCCGTGCGGAGGTCCTGGAGGGCATCGGGCGTCAGTCCGGCCATCTGGATCGCCTCGTGCGCGGCGATCACGGCGTAGATGGACATCTTCGACATATACCGGCGCTTCTTGCGGTCGATCCACCGGGCATCCACTTCAGGCACATCGGCCGCCACCGTTGTGCGCAGTCCTTTGATCTCGGAAAGCATGGGACTGTGACGCACGGCGCTTCGTCCTTCCAGAAGAGCCTGCCACATCACCGGCACACCGCATCCAAACGGGGTAACAGCCCCATAGCCAGTGACCACGACCCGCCGCTGTGCGGTTAGATTATGAGTATGTCGCAAGCCCATCAGACTATGCAGCTCTCCGTAAGGAACCCGGCGCACATGGCTCCCAACACACCAGGAGCAACGACGGCCTGCCCGGACAGGTACAACCCTCTCACGGCCGTCCGGGGCAACAGCGGCATGTCCGCCAAACGGTGTTTGACGCCGTACAAGCCGCCCTGCGGGCTGCTCAGATGGTCACGAAACGTCAGAGGCGTGGCCACATCCAATAGCTCAAAGTCTCCGACGACATCACCTGCACACCGCAAGACGCGTTGCACAAGCCGGTCGGCAACTCTCGCCTTCCATTCGCGATACCCCTGTGGCCGTTTGCAGCCGTTGCCGCTACCCGGCAGGTCCGCAAGAGTAGCCGGACAAATCACAGAGACTCCGCGACTTTCCCCCTCTGGAGACACCCCGATGAACAAAGGACGATCCCCCAGAGCGGCCTTTGTCCAGTCCACGACGGTGCCGGGTTCTGTGACAAGAATCAGATTGCCCGCAAAACCGCCCGGTCGGCACCGCCCGAACAGAACGACGGCCGACGGGGTTTCCTCGAGCCCGCCGATTCGCCGACGGTATGCCGGAGTGAATGTATCCGAAGGCAGCATTTCCAGCATATGTTTTGGATGGACCGTGCAGATGCATTTGCGTGCTGCCAGTCTGTCGCCCCCGTCGAGCTCGACCGAGGCGAAATCCTGCCGCCGGCCATCCAGATCGATACAACGAACCGCCTGTCCGCATAACACATCGACGCCGGCCCTGCTCAGAGCGTCCTTGAAGATCTCCACCCAGATCCGGCCTCCCCCCCGGATGAAACCCGCCGACTCGAAGTAGGAACCCACGATTTGACTGTGGAAGAGAAAGGACGTTTCCCTCGCCAGGGCGCCGTAAAGAATTCCGTGGCAGCTCAGCAACGCACGAAGCACCTGATCCTGCGTGCAACGATCGATCGCCTCCTGAAGACTGCACATCGGTCCGGCAAAGAACGTGCCGATACCCTGCCCCATATCCCGCACAAAAGCGTCGCGGCTCTGCCCCCACACGGTCTTCATATCCGTCAGAAAACTCGCCACGCCGTCGGCATCCGCAGGAAACCGCGTACAGAGAGCTCGCGTCAGTTTCTCCCATCCCTGCGGGAAAGAGAACTCGAACACCGGATCGGAGAATCGGACCCGGTCGACCATGTCGGGCATGCAGACCGCTCCATCCAACGCATCGCCAACACCCAATCGGCGCAGCAGTTCCGGCAGCAGCCCATCCTGTCCGAGGGAACCGGCATAGTGGAATCCCGAATCCAAGTACGTGCCACCTCGCGTAAAGCCCTGCAAGGTGGGCGACAGACGGGCAGACTTCTCGATCAACACGACGTGTTCCCCTCTCTGGGCTCGCAGGAGGGCACACGTCAGTCCCGAGACACCACCTCCGATAATCAGTGTGTCATGCACTGAAGATGTCATCACGTATAATCACGAACGGCCTGAAGCCATCAGATCAATGGGTCATGGTTTCCAATTCGTTCACTATAGGCGAAATACCGGGTTCTGCCAAGCACGTTTTTCGCAGGGAGAAGGCGGCCATTCTCCTCAGGTCAGGCCGCCGTTCAGAGGTAAATCTCAGACGCTTGAATTCAAACGCAGGACGAGACTGGCGTTTGTGCCGCCGAAACCGGCGGAGTTGCACAACACCACTCGGGGCGGTTGCTCGACCCGCTCGGTCAGAATCCGCAGCTTCTCGCTGTACGGGTCCGGCTGCTCGAAATTGACGCTGGGGACGGTGAAACCCTTCTGTGCCATCAGGACACAATAGACTACCTGCGATGCGCCGGCCATCCAGAGTTCGTGTCCGACCATCCCTTTCAACGAAGCAACCATCGGACGATGGGCTTCACCAAAGAGGCGGTGAATTCCAAGAGCCTCCACGCCGTCTCCCACGGGGGTCCCAGTGGCATGCGCGCAAACATAATCCACGGCATCGAGGGACAACTCGGCCTCGTGGATCGCCGCGGTCATGGCCTGGAACAAGCCCCCTTCGCTGGGAACCGATACGTTCGCTCCGTCGGAAGAGAAGCCATACCCCAGGATCTCACCGAGGATAGGCCCTCCTCTCTTCTGTGCGAGATCGTACCGTTCCAGCACCACGGCCGCAGCCCCTCCGCCTGGAACCAGCCCATCCCGATTTGCGTCGAAGGGCCGACATGCCTTGCGAGGGGCATCCACCCGCGTAGAGAACGCGTCGAGGGCGTCGAAACTGCACATGGAATGCCAGTTCAGTTCCTGGGCTCCGCCACAAACGACGCGGTCCTGCCGCCCGAGGCGAATCAGGTCCGCCGCCTGGCCCAGAGCATGGCCCCCGCTGCTGCAAGCGGCGCTGAGTGTCCAGCAGGCGCCCTGCGTCTTGAGCAGCGCATTCAGGTTCATCGTGATATTCGAGGTCATCGAGCAGAATACGTGACCGCTGCCGATGACGCTGGTCGTATGGTGTTGCCGGACCAGGTCCACCTGTTCAATGGCGGCCCGACAATTGGAGTCACACCCGAATACCAGGCCTGTACGGTTGTTCTGAAGATCTTTCGGATCCAGCCGCGCAGCGCCAACTGCCTCCATGACCGCCGCGTGCGCCTGAACGGCGAAATCCGTCATGGTCTTTCTCGCCTTTCGGTTCAGATGCCGTGTGGCGTCAAAACCGTCGATACGCGTCGTCAGGGGGCTACGGAATCCCAAGGCCACCCGTTCCGGGTCGATCCCCACGGCGGATTCGCCGCGATAAAGCCCTGTGGCGACTGCTCCCTGACTGGTTCCCAGGCAGGAGACAATTCCGACCCCAGTGATGGCGACTCGGTTCATTTTCATCCTGTGATCGCGTTCAGAAACACTCCCACACGCGGCCGTTCCATTTACATGTAGATACCACCGTTGACGTTCAGAACCTGGCCCGTAATATAAGACGCATCGTCCGAGCACAGAAAGGCCACGGCGGCCGCCACGTCCTCAGGCGCGCCCAGACGATGCACCGGAATCATCTTGAGCAGCTCGGACTTGGGCAAATCCCTGGTCATGTCCGTCTCAATGAAACCGGGAGCAACCGCGTTGACCAGCACGCCGCTACGGGCAACCTCCTTCGCCAGGGCGTAGGTCGCCCCGATCAGCCCTGCCTTGGCCGCCGAGTAGTTCACCTGCCCCGGCATACCGGTCTGGCCGGAAGTCGATGCGATATTGATGATGCGTCCTCGTTTCTTCTGCATCATCAGGCCCACCACACGGCTGGTTACATGGTAGAAACCATCCAGACTGACGTTGAGCACGTCCTTCCAGTCCTGCCGGGACATCCAGAACAGCAGGCTGTCCCGATTGATGCCGGAGTTGTTCACCAGGATATAGGGACACTGCTCTCCCAGGACTCGGTCCAAGGCCTCACGGGTGGCCGATTCATCCGACACATCGAACGGCAGGAGCGTGCAATCGCGTCCCATCTCCCGGATCTGAGCGGCTACGCTCTGCGCCGCCTCGTGATTGCTCCGATAGTTCAGCCATATGTCGCGGCCTTCCCTGGCCAGACGAACGGCGATCGCCGCACCAATGCCTCTGGACGCGCCTGTAACCAGAGCTATATTACGCCCACCTGCCATGGGTCCTCTCGACTTGGATTCCATCATTCACCGGGGCCCGGCGTCTTTGAGGACGCCCTTCTGCCTTACAGGCAGACCCACCATACGGTTGCCACAATAATCCCCAAAGCCCCATTGTCAACATCTTTTGGGCGACAGGCCATGACGAGAGTTCGGCTGCTTCCTGCCGCACGAACGGCGACATCGAGGCGACTCTGCGTTGTTGGTTCCACTCGCACCCGACAAAGTCGGACTGTACAGGAACATGCCGGCATGATAAGTTGTGCAGGATACGAGGCCCTGCCGGGCGATGTCGGCATCGCGCATGCCAGAAGGAATATGCGAGTCGGTATACGGCTACTGGCCGTCAGGAGTGTTCTTCTCATGGATATCAAGCAAAAGCTCAAGCAGGTCATCGTCGAAGACCTGAACCTGGAAGAGATGACGCCTGAGCAAATAGGCGATGACGAGGTCCTGTTCGGGCAGGGAATCGGTCTGGATTCCCTGGACGCCGTGGAATTGGTGGTTGTCGTGAAGAAACATTTCGGGGTGGAAATCAAGGACATGACGGAGGGACGCACCGCCTTTGCATCAATCCGTTCGCTGGCGAAGTTCATCGAGGAGCGCATGGCAAGATGACGCAATCCGACGGGGCAGTTCCCATCACCGGCCTGGGCTGTCTCTGTGCCGCTGGCAGATCAGTCCTGGAACTTGCCGACACCCTGTTCGCAGGACGCCGTTGCGTTTCCTGGCGAGAGGCGAAGGGAGGCAGTTATCCCATGTTTCAGTTGGACAGCCTCCATGCTCCTGTCGGGTACTGCGAGGGGCCCGAGTGCGAACGGTGCGGTCGACTGGCTGTCGCGGCTGCCGAGGAGGCGTTCGCTCACGCGGGGTTGACCCGCGAACACCTTCAACGCCGACAGGTCGGAGTTTGCATAGGCACGACCGTCGGCAGCGCAATGAACAACGAGGCGTTTTACCGTGATTTCCGGGCGGGCCGCATGCCCGGCATCGGGCCGATCCGCCGCTATTTGCGGGCCAACCCGGCCACCATGGTCGCACAGGCGCTCGGCCTGACCGGACCATGCCAGACGATCACCAACGCCTGCTCCTCCGGCAGTGTGGCAGTCGGACACGCCGCCCAGTGGGTACGAGCCGGCATATGCGATGTGGCAATCGCCGGCGGAGCCGACATGCTGTGCAATGTCATCCACGCCGGTTTCCTCTCCCTGTTGGTCACGGACGCGCAGCCCTGTCGCCCCTTTGACAAAAACCGTCGCGGCTTGAATCTTGGCGAGGGCGCCGGCGTCGTCGTACTGGAGTCGGAGCAGTCGATCCGCGAGCGGAAGGCCCCGATCCAGGCCTGGTTGTGCGGGTACGGCAACGCCTCCGACGCATACCATATTTCCGCGCCGGAGCCGAACGGCAGAGGTCTGCGACGAGCCTTGGAACAGGCATTGACGCAGGCTCACCTGAGCCCGGAGGCGATTGATTTCATCAACGCGCATGGGACTGCCACGCCAGAAAACGACCGCGTCGAAGGCCGGCTGTTTCCCGAGATGTTTCCCGGGGTCCCCTTTGGCTCGACCAAGGGCTTTACCGGTCACACGCTGGGAGCTGCCGGGGGGATCGAGGCAGTAATCACAGTCCTCTGTCTGCAGCAGAGGCGGATCCCGGCCAACATCGGCTTTCAAGAGCCGGACCCGGATTTTGCGGGTCGCCCTGTAATGGAGAACACCGAGATCGCCGGCCGATACGGGTTGTCCGATTCCATCGCGTTTGGCGGAAACAACGTGGCCTTGATCTTCCGGGGACCATCGTGACAGAGCCTCGTCTTGCAATCATCGGCGTTGGTTTGGTGGGCGGTTTCGGCCTCGGCAAACAGGCCGCCGTCGAGGCGCTCCGTGCGGGAGGCAAACCCAACGGGACAGTCACCACCGTCGGCCCTTCGGGACAGCGAGAGTTGCCCGCGTACCAGGCCGATGTCTCCAGCATCAATCGTTTCGTCGCACCCGCGGCGCTGCGGCGTATGAACCGTTTTGCCAAGATGGCGGTGCTCGGCGGGGCACTGGCATTGGAGGATGCCGAATGGGACGTCCCCCTCCGGCGCAATGACATCGGCCTGGTGATCGCCAGCGGCTACGGAGCGTCGAAAAGCACTTTCGATTTCCTCGACAGCATGATCGAGGCACAGGGGCAGTTCCCATCGCCAACGCTCTTCTCGAACTCCGTTCATTCCTCCGCCGCATCGCATTTGAGCATCGCGATGGAGCTGGGTGGGCCGTGCCTGACCGTCAGCCAATTCGAGATGTCCGCCATCTCCGCGATGCTGACCGCACGTCAATGGATCGTGGAAGGCGACGTGGAAGCGGTCCTGTTCGGCGCCGTGGAGGAGGTCTGCCCCGTCCTCGGATACTGCTACGACCGTTTTTTTGGGACCGACGCCTGCGGACCGATCGAGCCTTTCGCCTGGGACAGGCAGACTGCCGTCATGGGAGAAGGAGCGGCGTTCCTCCTGCTTGCGCGAGAGAGGCCGGACAGCGCGACCTATGGCCATGTCGAGCGGCTCACATGGACCCGGAGCCAGAACGTCACGGTCCCGGCCGACAGCCGCCTGGTTCTTGGGGCCGATGGGCACACCTGCTGCGCCGACGACTACCGACGGTTGTACGAAGTGGCGAAAGATCGCATCGCGTTTTCGCCGGCGTATGGCAGCCTGCCGAGCGGACAGGCGTTTGATGTGGCCTTGGCTGCGGTTGCCGCCGGACAGAAGGCCGGTCACGAGCGCATCTGTTCCGTCAAATGCGATGCCAGTGGGAATTGCGGGGTCATGGAATGCGATTTCAGTCGGGAACGTCATTCGCGTGCCTGATCGGCCTGTGCGGCATGGTTCTGTCAGCGGGACCTGTCTATGCAAGCGCCGGGGATTCCCTGCGAAAGAATGTGCTGGAGGCGGTGTGTGGTCGGGCGCCGCACGAGACGGCGGTGGGCCTGTATGCCGGCACGGCCTACGACTGGTCCGACATGGACTTCTGCCTGGCCAGTTGGCAGACATTATTCGACTATGATGCGATCTGGCCGCACCGGGCGCCGGATGGCCTGGGCATCCGCCTGGAGGCCAATGCAGGAGTCGCGACCGGGAGCGACTTCTCCGGCGAGCGATTCGTTGCTTCCGGCAATTTCCTTGCCGTCTACGAGTTCGGCTCATCGAAAGACGAGTCGATTGTCCCCTATGTGGAGGCCGGCGTCGGATTGATCTACACGGACTTCCAGCGAGAGGATCAGGGCTGCCGCATCAACTTCAACCCGGTGGCCGGATTCGGCGTTCGAATGGGAGCATGCTTCATCGTTCTTCGCGCCCATCATGTATCCAATGGAGGTCTCGACGATGACAACCGCGGCATCAACTCCGTCGTATTGGGGTTCGGCTGTTATCTGTGACTTCGTAGTTAGTCTTTATTCTTGATTCACACAGAAACAAACGTAGAATGCCATGTGTCAATGGTAGGGATTTTACAGGTTCTGCGTGTGAGCAATATCGTTGGATTGTGATGGTGAACCTTAACCAGCCTATTCAGAAAGGGGAATAACCATGTCGATCAACCGTACCGTGGTTCTACTGTTAACATGCTCAGTGATTCTACTGACGTCTTGCACAATGGCGCCTATCCTGAATCTAAATAATGAAATACTCCCAGCGGACCCTAATGGTAGCACGCACACGCAAGATGACGTACAGAAGGCAATTCTACGGGCGTGCAATGACCGAGGTTGGTCCGCACAGGTCGAAAACGAAGGGGTGATTCAGGCGTCGATTATCGTGCGGAGGCATAGTGCAAAAGTCAAGATTCAGTATACCAACAGCACGGTTAGCATTTCCTACGTAGACAGCACCGAACTCAAGTACAAAGGTGATCGCATCCACCGGAACTATAATCGGTGGGTTGCGAACCTGTATCATTCCATCCAAACGGAACTCGGATCACATGGACAGGCGTTCTAATGAGAATGTGATGTCCGATATGACTTCTACACAGTACGGTCCCACGACGCCAGCAAGGTCATGTGGGTCGAGGATTATCTTCGGCATTCGCGATGCCTGCATTTGTGCCTTGTTCCTGCCCATAATCCTGTGCGTCACTTCTCGTGCAGAGACAGCGAACACGCAAACGGATGTCCCGCAGCAGCCGGAGCTCTTGCGGTTGCTGCGGGAGTCCCGTGCTCCCTACAACACATTCGCCACGCGGTTCTCCCAGCGCAAGCACCTGGACATGCTGGAGGTCGATCTGACATCCGAAGGGATGATCTTCTTCTCCCGGCCGGGTCGGGTTCGCTATGAGATCGTCTCGCCGGTGCGATCCCTCATGGTCTATGACGGCAAAAAGGTGCGCTGCTATGCGTTCAGCGAGTCCACGTGGCGTCTCCTGAACAATCCCAGCGCCACGGCCATCGGCCAGGTTCTCCGACAGATCGGCCGCTGGATTCAGGGGGATTTCGACGCGGACCGCAAGATGTTCGAGATCAGCGTCGTCCCCTCCGCCCAGGGCGGCTGTATCCACCTCGTGCCTCGCAGCGAGGCCGTCACCCGGTACATCCGGCGTATCGAAATCTACGTCGAGAAAACCGCCGATAGCTACGGCGTGAACCGGGTCATCATCCGGGAGTCGGACGTCGATACAACAGAGATGCGGTTCCGCCAGGAACTGCGCAATCAGACGATTCCCGAGGGCACATTCTCATCCCCGGAGGCATCCGATGCATGCCAGGCCGTTTTTCCGCCGGAGGAGAATCCCGATCCGAATGAGGCGGGGAAAGCAGAATCGTGAGCGGCACAGCCCGGTTCATTCTGGTTGGCCTGCTTGTCGGCGCATCGGGCTGCGCATTCCAGCAATCGCCTGGGGAGCCGTTCGACGATCCCGCACAACGGGCTGCATTGATCGAGAGTTATCGGCGTCCCCATGTCACGAAGGCGGTCTTCCGGACTCTGATTCGCTGGGGAAAACGAGAGATCTCCCTGACCGAAATCGTCCAACCCACTCCCGAGGGCAACCTGTCCGTCGCAGGCATAACGGACATCGGAAGCACGCTCTATGCAGCACAGGTTACCGCGGATGGTCGCGGGCAAGTCCTCAGCAAGTCCTTGCCCTTCTCGGATCGGTGGCTGCTCGACGATCTCATCGCCGAATTGCTCATCCCCTGGAACGGCCCATCCGAAACCGCCCAACTGTACAGACAGCCGGATGGAACCTGGGCCTTGGTCTGCAAAGAACGACATACCACCCGCAGGTTCATCTTCGATGCGGCCGGCACGTGGCGACATCTTCATCGCCTCGCGGGCTCTCGCTTGCTGAGTCGAGCGACATTGGAGTGGAATGGCGACCCCATACCCAGGATCACACGGATCGACAACTCCGCCAGACATTACCACATCGTCCGAGAATGCGTCATGCAATAGACGGGTCCTAATCGTGCTTTTCCGGGCGTTCCGCGATGACGGCGATCGGGCTCGGCGTGTCGGAAGAGGCCGCGTCCCTCCTGCGATTCGAAGGTTCCGCCAGCACCGCGTCGAGCGACAGCGGCTTGCCGAACACTGGCAGGCCGTCGGGGCTCCAGGTGAACTTCTGGGCCCGTGTCGTGCGTCCGGCGTACGTGTACTCTGAAGAGGTTTTGGCATGATACACGATCC
>CAZDTD010000033.1:0-17232 GCA_964507995.1 uncultured Pirellulales bacterium
CGTAGCTCAATTGGTTAGAGCATCGGACTGTCGATCCGAAGGTTGAGGGTTCGAGACCCTTCGGCCTCGTTCAAAACCGCGTTTTCACCAGTGAGAGCGCGGTTTTTGTTTGCGCCGACTTGCGTCAAGATCTACTGATTTGTGCTACAGAGCGCCCCAAAACGCGCCCCACTTTCCGACGTGTGAATCCCCCGGGTAGGCTCAGATTCAGACAAAGCCGAGTGTCACGCTCATACTGGCTGGTCGCGTTTGCCCCGGCCGGACGAAAAACTCTCCAGCAGCTTTTTGTACCACTCTTCATGCTCCTTCCCATGGTGGCCTTAGCGAGCTTTACTCTTCGAGAGCGTCAAGGTGATATTGCCCCCGGCAGGATCGCTTGCCTCCGTGAAACGGGGCGGAACAAACGTGATCCGTTCGTCTCCGCTTGGGATTTCCTCGACGGCCAGAGGTGTCGCCAAGCCCTCAAGACGCGCTTTGCCGATGGCCACGCACGCATCATGGACGCGTCTTCGGGCGGCGTACTCGGAACCCAGTCGCATGGTCTCCAGGAGATCGTCCAACGCTCGTTCGATCAGGCCAAGCTGTGTCTCGGTCTCCTGCAAATGCCTGGTTTTGCTCACTCCACTCTCACGGGAACCCGCCGCGTACGCCGTGCGGGCCCGACTTGCCAGTTCATCCCTCACACGCTGCAGCTCGGTTCTCTCGAGTCTGAGTTTCGCCAACAGCTCCTGAGTCTGCGTGGCGGACGGATTGACGAGCAGATCGGCTTTCTCAATATCGCCACCGCCCAGGTGGTGTCGAACCGTGACCGACAGGTCTTTTTCGCGTCGCAGGCGATCTCGGATCTCAGCCAGTTCTTCAGCCTGCTCCTGCGAAAGCGTTGTGACCCCGGCCGCGTACTGCACAACATGGACTTCTGCGCCGCTGGGTTCTTCTTTCTCACCGCCCAGAATATTGCCGATGGTCCCGGCGACCCGGTAGGGCGAACCGGCCACCGCGTTGGCAATCAAGCTGGCTGCGGCTCCAATGGCCGCCTGGGCGATCTGCCCGCCGGCAAGACCCTCCTCATCGACCTTGAAGGACAACGGAATCCGGATGGACCCGCCCGCGTCGCGCAGGATGAACAGGACCGTATCGAGAGAGGCCGGCAACGTGAGCAGTTTCGCCAGGAAGCCGTCCGGCGGCTCGGTCAGAGACAGATCCGTGAAGATGAGCCGGGCCCGGGTTGACAGTGGCTGGTCCTTGTGGAATCGCACATCGATGCCGGCGTCAAAGGTGCCGTCCCGAAGAGTCATCCCCTTCTGCTGGGCCATTCCTTTGAAGTTGACCAGCTCCAATCCGCTCAATCCCACTTTGACCCAGCCGTCGGGACGCGGATAGAGACTCAGCCGTCCGGTGGCCGACAGCTCCTGAAAGAGCAGCCGATTCTCTGTCATCGCAGGTTCCGACGAGCCCGAGGCGGGTTCTCCAATCGTTGCCTGTGCCGCGGACGCCAAGCCATGTTTCGTCCCCGGCAGCGGCACCTCGCCGGCAGTCGCCACAACGTTGAACCGCATCGGTTCCTTGGCCTCGCCTCCGGGCGTTGTGAATCCCCGAACCTCGACGTCCAGCCCCTTCAACGGCAGGTACATCGGCGGATCCACCGTGCGGTCGGCGAAACTGAAATCAATGCCATTCACGAGGAATTGATCGACGCGTAAGGCGGGTTGCCCCCCTTTCTCCGGTGACGGTTCGACCTGCCGAGCCACCGCGTCATTCGCGTCCGCAACGGGAATCGCTGCGACAGTGTTTGCGTCGGTACTTGCTCCCGCAGTCGAGGTCTTGAGGATCATGCCCAGCAAGTGTATCCCGTCAGTTTCCCGGGAAATTGCGCCCTGCGGCTTCACCAAGCCGACCTCCTTCACATGGACGCTGCCGTTTTGGGGATCCAGCCTCGGTATCACAACGCGGAGTTCGTCCAAGCTCGCCAGCACTGTCTCGGCCTGCGTGTCTTCGAATTTCGCGGCCTTGACCAGCAGGTCCAGACCGAAGGGTTTGCTGAAGTCAAACTCCGCGACGTTGCGTCGTTCCGGATGCAAAGTCAGTTGCGCATTTCCAGACAGGCGGCCGTTGCGCAGACTGTTGGCATCCACCGCCGTGCGGAGTTCCGGCAGGATGGAGGTCAGTCCGTCGCCGTGGATCTGCGTTACATCCCATGCGGCGAGCATCTGCGGCTGGGCGACAAAGGGAGACAACTCGAACTGCAACTGTAGTGATTCGGTTAGAGGTTGAATCTGGCCATGAATGCTTATCTTGACCGGTGGATTGGTGTCGGGTTCGTCGCCGAGAAGTCTGATGCCTTCGGTATTGCCGATCTGCAAATCCGAAACGACAATGGGAGCCGCCGTCGGTTTGGTTTCATCCCTCACCGTGAGCTTCTTGGCCTGCAACGACAACTTCTCGAGCGCAACAAGGGGCAGACGCTGCGTCTTTCGAGCGATGCTGCTCGGGCGGTCCGCCTTTTCCTCCGACGGCGTTGAGCCCGTCACCGGCTGTTGATCGGCAGCGGCAGCTACGGGGGCGGTCTGCTTCTCCGGCGAGGGAGCCTCCCCCGCGGCCTTCGGCGCGGAGGCCTGCATGTCAAACCCCAGGAGACTGATCGCGCCTGATGCCTTCCGCCGGACCGTAGCCTCCAGGCCCTGGAGGGACACTTGCTGGATGGACACCAGGCGCGCATTCGGATCGAACCGGTCAACGGCGAATTCGGCCGAGTCAAAGCGCAACAGCGGCTCTTGCCCAGAATCTCCACGGTAATCCAAATCGGCGATCTGGACACGCGCACGCTGGCCGCCCTCGGGATGGCGAGCCAGGTCCGCCGCGATCGTCGCGTGGAGCTGCCCCTGCGCCAGCGTCGACGTCCATCCTTCCGGCAAATAGGACGCCAAGGGTCCCACATGAAGTCCTGACGCCTCCAACTGCAAGTCGGCCCCTTGCTTCGATGGCGTTGCCTGAACTTGCCCCGTGATTGTTGCCTGCTGCACCACGCCTGGAGCCCGGATTGTGACAGCCAAAGTGGCCGGGGGCGCCTCGACTCCCAGGGCAAGATCCGTAAGCGTAAAGTCGGCTGCCATAGTCTGCGATACCGCCGGTGTCACAGCGCGGTCAGACCACTGGATCTGAGCATCTTTCACGTCCAGGCGACCCACACGCACGGAGCGGGCCGACTCGGGTGTCGTCGATGCCGGATGGACCGGCAGCGTTTCCGGCCCGGGTTCTCGCGCCGGGAGTAGACGCAGGCCTACGCAGGCAAGCACACCGGACTCTTCACGTGAAAGAGCCAGTCGAGGCTGTTCAATCGTAATACGCTCTACCCGCAGTCCCACATTGGTCATTTCGAGTTGCGCTACGTCCACCCGATTCAGCCCGGCGAGCTCTACATCACCATCCTTGATCGCTACATCGCGGACCGTCGCCGAACAACGAACCCCCTCGGGTCCCCAGGCGACCTGCCCGTTCATCTTGGCGTCGATGTCTCCTTGGGTCATCGTGGGCTCGATTCCAAGCCCCTGAAGATAGGGCGCCATTTCGGTCAGGGCCAGGCTCGCACCGTTCAGGTCGAGGTCGAATGACAACCCGGTGGGCTGGGGTGTCACGGTTCCGCTCAACTCCACACGTTCAAGGGTCCCGGGACTGCAAAGCCAGGCTTTGAGAGAGGCCGGGGATGCAGAATCGACGTCCTCGCTGAATACCAGGTCCGTCAGCTCGAACCCAAGGTCGGGCACGACAATGGTCTTGCTTGGCGTGACCTTGCGATCCACAAAAGTCAGTTCGTTATCGTGCCAGGATATACGCCCGATCTCAATCTGGGTCGGCGGGCCCCCGGCCGTCGCAACTCCGGCGTCCTGAACCGCATCCACGCCACTGGCTCGCACGCCGCTCGGCGCAGTACCCGCGTCGGCCGGACCGGATTCCGCCTGGGAAGAGCTGCCGGTGAGCCGGAAACCCAGAGCGGTCAAGCAGCCGGCCTCATCTCGTCCAAGAGCGAGACGCTGTCCGGAGACCTCGATCTGATCGACATGGGTGACGCCCGTATTGGGATCGATCCTCACCCCTTGAATAGCGACTGTCTTGAGGCCAAACAGTTCGCCCCTGTCCTGGAGGCTGATGTTCGTGACAGACGCGGACGCATCGAACCGTCCCCCTTTCTGCGATGCGAACGTAGCATTCACGTCACATGCGAACGTTCCACCTTCATAGAGAGACTCCAGGCCCAACCTCTTGAGATGCGACTGCAACACGTCCGGGCGGATGCCCGTTCCGGACAGCTTTAGCGCCGCGCTGCTCTGCGCGGAAGACAGCATCATGGTCCCGCTGACTTGGAGACTCTCCACGATGCCCGGCGCACCGAGGCGGGCGGCCAAGGTCAATCCTTGAGAGGGCGGCGCCTCGCTGGAGGCCGCCACGTCGTTGAGGTCCAGTACCAGATCGGCCGGCGGAGATACAGACTCGTCGTGGAGAACCAAGCGCACGTCGCGCACCTGGATACCATCCAGGGACCACGCTCCCGGTGTCTGGTTGGCGGACGCAGGGACCGCCCGGCTTTCCCGGCCCACGATTTCAGCCCCTGTGGCGATCGGCTGAGCCGATGTCGCGGATGGCGGTCGGCCGACGAACTGGAAACCGCCTGCCGACAATACGCCTGTCGCTCGCCGCCAGGCGTGCAATGTACCGCGGGAGACCTGTACCTTGCCGATGCGAATCGCGCCCGAGCCAGGCACATTCGCATCCACGACCGCGCTCTCCAGACGGAAGTGCTCCAGGTCGTCGATGGTCAGGACGGCATTCTGCCATTCGAGGTGAGCCTGAAGCTCCGGGGGCAAGGGTTGGACCGCGGTCTCACCCGATGCGTACGGTTGCTCTCCCGATGCGCCAATGTCGTTCGCCTCTGCCACGTGTGTCGCCTGGACCCGGACGGACCCGGCGCCGGTGAACGCGACGTTCCTCGCGTCCGGATGGAGCCCCAAACCGGCCAGGTAGTCCTCCACGGCGCCGGGATGCAGGCCCTGAAGGGCGACCTTCACCTCAGCCAGGAGGCCTGTTGCGTCGCTCGACCCTATTCCCTCCAGCAGGAACTGATCCAGCACGGGGGGAGAAGACAGGATGACTTGAAACCGCGTCCTGCGTTTGTCCGAGCGGAGGTCGGAAAGCCTTACGTTCAAATCCAGCCGGGTCTCAAAAACCGGGTTGACAGTCATGTCCTGAAAGCGAACCTGCACATGCTGCAGTCGCAGCGCATCTATTTGGAGCGGCGGTGTCAAGTCGACAGCACGCGGCGACACAGGGCCTGAAGCTGCGTGCGCATTGGGTTCCTGCGCCGCGGCGCTTCGTTCACGCAACACGGCCAACAGGGTCTGCAACTGCGGGAACGTGCCATCCGCAGCGCGGGTCAGACTGATATCCAATCCGTCAACCTCAAGACGCGGGACCACGAGCCGTCGCGTCAACAGCGTCAACAGAGAGACCTCTGCTTGACAATACTCGACATCGGTCAGAGGCGTATTGCTATCGGTCGGCACCAGAACAAGGTGCCAGAGTTCGGCGTCTCCGGTAAGCAAGGAGAGGCTCAATCGTTCGTAACGAGCCTCCAGCCCATATGACATCATCGTCTTGTTGATGATCCAGGGCAGGGAGAGCCACAGAGCAATGCGCAAAGCCACGACCACGGCCACGATGACAATGCCGGCCCAGACGAGCCATCGGCGCCAGCGATGGCGGCGGCCCTGGACCGGATGGCCAACCGGGCGGTCCGGCGGGCTACCAGGCGTCCCGCCTGTCTCCGATCCGATTGCAGCGGTTATAGCCTGCTCAACAGGTTTTGGGTCCACGCTTGACGAGGATGACTTGACCTTCTTCTTCTTGTGCCCCACGGGATGCTCCTGTGCTTCTATGGTTGTTCCTGCAGGACTTGGTTCAATATGCTGCGTCTCTCTTTGAGTGAAGCCAACGGATCATAGCCTTTCGGCGCCCGACCCTTCGTTGCCAACCATTCAAATGCGCGAGTCCGGGCAGCCGGCGAAATGTCCTCCAGGTAGATGAAGTTCTCCAGGAAGAGTCGCTGCTCCAGGTCCTCGCCGCTCGTGGCGTCCGCGACCATCTCTTTCAGGACGGCGGGATGACGGCCTACCTCGCCGGTGTAACGCATCGCGATGGCCTCCAGCTCCGGTCGCATTTGCTCGGCAGACATCAACTCCACCAGGAGCAGGTACGCTGTTTTCTGAAGCCGCCATCCCAGCGTGCCGGTTTCCCAAGCGGGACCCGACTCGCATTCAGTGGTGACGGCGTAGGCCAGACGGTCAATGACAACTTCCGTCGCCGAAAGGGCTACGTCCTCGATGAGGGGCGACCCCGTCTCACGCGCCAGGTACAGTAGCGCCTGCCGCCTCTGCGTCAACGAATGGAGTAGCCGCAGTGCATCTTCCAGGCCTCGTCTGCCGGCAGCGAACTGCGGCCCCTTCTGTTCGCTGTTCTTCTCGGCCGCGATTTGCAAAGAACTCTGACACTTTCTGAGCAGCGTCTCGTAGGCAACCGCTTCGGCCGTCCCCTTCTGGGGCGCCGGCATCACTTCGATCAGAGCGGCAAACGCGGAGATTCCGTCCAGTTGAAACGGCGACGGCAGGATGACTGCCCATCGCCCCTGTTCCGAAAGATTCTGCGGCTGCAACGAAATGGTTTCTGTTGCGAGCATACCAGAGGCCGCGAGCGTCGACTGCGCTTGCCCTTTTCCGGAGCTCGCGGTGCTGTCTGTCTCCGGGAGAGCGGCTTCCTCGAGTTCTCCCGTGGCTACGAGCGATATCTCCAGAGAAGCGACAGTCGTGGGACGCTCTTCGGTTCCTTGCTCTTGAGCCGGCCCTTGCCGCACTTGGATCTCGAGCCTGGGAATCGCGCCGGAATCTGCCTGCGGCCGGTCCCAAACGTGGAAGCTCGCACCGACGCCGGCGGGCAAAACGCTCTGGAGCGTCGTTCGGGACAAAAACACCCCTTCACCACGCTTCGGAGCTTGCCCCAAAATCTGGGTCTCGTTCTGAACCATCCCGATCCTGGCTCTTCTCAGTAGCCCGGCGACGGCCATGACCGGCGAACTCGCAGGAAGGACTGTGATCATCTGGGCTTGTGCTTCCACGGACTCCAGGGTGGTTTGGGGCCATCGATTCATGGCCAGGAATGTCACAGTAATTTCCGGAGAGCCCTCGAGATGGAGCGAATTACCATCCACGGCTTTGCTCTCAGATGACTGAGAGCACCTGAAGTAGCTCACATCATATTGCAGCCTCGACACAGCAGAAGGGCTTGGAGGCGCTTTGGAGCCTATGCCACAGCCCGTAGACAAGACCAGGACCGCGCAGGTCAGGTGAAAGGTGGTTCGATACCGGCCGGCCGGACTCTCGTAGCGGCGATGCAACTGTCGTTCCATGTTCGTCTCGGATACAGAGCCCCACGATCGTTGCTATGGCGATCATTCGCCATCTTGCTCTTGCAGCTTACTGTGTATGAACGCAAGATACAAGCACGACTTGGTGAACGCACGGGCGGATTTTTGATGAACCTGCGGCAATGCTTGAACAAGCGCTTTCGCTGTCCGGCCATGGCGTCGTGTAGTCACTCAGACTCTCTGGAGAGGCACGTTCGCCGACGCTCGCTCGACCACCTCATCCAAAGCGGCCAAGGTATCCGTCAGTTTCTTGAGTTCCTCCGAGGCCACTACCGGCACGTGCGAGTCCCCTCGATTCTCCAGCGCATCGACGATCCGCTTTATGGTAAGCGTCGCCACGTCACGAGCCGGCTGATACAGGACTTCTTTGTCTTCCTCTCGTTTTCGTATTTCGGACAGAACGTTCGCTTCGACCAACTCCTGCAGTATCTGCCGAACCAGACGAATGGGAATTTCCAGAGCCCGCGAAATCTCCGAAGCGTCCCAGGCGGATTCTCCCGCACAGAACCGCGTCACGATCAGTTTAACAATAAGCAGGGAAAGCAATATCCTGCGAGAGTGACTGATCGACAGACAGTCCGGCTCGAACTCATAGGTTTGCACATTCTGGACCGCAAAGGCGATTTCCGCTCCCAGCAGGAGGATCAGCCAGCTCATTTGCAGCCAGACGAGAAACAGCGGCAGAGCCGCAAAGCTCCCGTAGATGGCGCCGTATTGGGCCGCGCCAATCTGAAGGTTGATGTAGGCCCACTGGACCAACTGAAAGAGCGTACCCGCCACAACCCCTGCAACCAGGCCCGACTTCAACTTCACCTTGGTGTTCGGCATGAAGATGAATATAAATGTAAAGGTGACCCATAGAGTGCAATAGGGCAGAAGCTTCAGCGGCAGCAGCAGTGCGGGTCCCAGGAAATTCAGAAAGGGAATCTTCTCCAGCAGCAGTCGTACTTGGCTGCTCACGACGACCGTCGCGCTGCCTGCGACCACCATGAGAATCGGGCACACAAGGATGAGGGAGAAGTAGTCACTGAATTTCCGTGCCAGACTGCGGGGCTTGGTGACTCCCCAAATCTCGTTAAAGGAATGCTCAATATTGCCCAGGACTTTGATCACGCTCCAGAACAGGATCATGACCCCCACGCCTGCCACCAGCCCTCCCTGGGCGTTCTCCAGAAGAGAATTGGCGAAGGTGACGATCCTCTGCGCCACCTCCTCTTGTCCTTTGAATCTCGCCAGGATTTCGGTTTCCACGCGTTTTTCGAGCCCAAATCCCTTGGCGATCCCGAACAGCATGGCGAGGACCGGAACGATGGATAGCAGAGAATAAAAGGTCAAGGCCGACGCCCGGAACTTGCAACTGTCCTCTCGGTATCCTCGCAGGGCAAGGGCGACAATACGCAGTTGTTGAAGCAGGAGGGACTTCGTGCGCGGGTAATCTGCGAGTCGGATTCTCCAGATATCTGTATTGAGATAACTGTTCACTTTGGACAGCATGCTTCGTTGCTCCTTTGGACCCGTGGTAGGCACATCCTATCACGATCATCGAGAAGTGTCCAAGCTTCAATGCCCTACAAACGCTATCGCAAAGGATGGCACAAGCGAACCATTCCCATCAACAATCGACCCTCTACCGGATGGCGGAAAACCGGGTACTATCCACATCGCCGCGATGAACGAGCCGGGGAACGACATATACTTCCGCCGACTCTTTATGGGAAATCTCGCGATACCGTGCTCACCCGGTTGCACTCTAATGACATCATTACGGCACCTGGCAGGCGACCCACCCCTCGCGTCCAGGGATGGCGCCGGCCTCCAATCGAGCCGTCCTAATAAACACAGCATCATAGAGCAAAACACCTAACGGCACGAACTGATGGCCGAGAGAAAGGGCCTTGTCCAGGAATCGTTCAAACATGGGCAGGCAGACGATTCCTTCCACTTCGGCGTGAATCGTGAGCACGTTGAGCTTGCCGGGTCGGAGCAGGCCGAACAGATAGTCGTTGTAATTGTCGTTGGACACGCCGTCCCGTCCGATGACTTCATCGTAGGTGGGCAACGTCACAGGGATCTGCGGCTGGGCCAGTTCGCGACCGTCCACAAGGGGGTGAAAGATGCTGTCGCCCCGGCAATCACTATTGTAGACGAAGGGAAACGAGTCCTTCTCCGTAAGAACGAGGTCGTTGCACTTCCAACCGGGGACGGCGGAACAGGTCGGCGGATGCCCCAGAATTTCCGAGAGCATTTCGACTCCCCGATCCAACGATCGGCGAATGACGGCGGGGTCCATTCGGTCGATGTGTGCCTGCCAGGCGCGATGGTCCCAGGCATGGAGCCCCACCTCGTGGCCGGCCCGTTCCGTGTCGCGGATGACGTCGGCGAGCTTGCTGCCAATGACCGGCCCGGGCCAGAAGACGCCCCGCAGCAGGATGTCCCAACCGTACAGGCTGGAGGCCCGCGTCCGCAGCATCTTCCACAGGAACGCCGGTCGGAGCAGCCGCCACAGGTGACGTCCCATGTTGTCCGGGCCTACGCTGAAGAAAAAGGCGCCCTTGATGCCGCGCCGCGCAAGGGCTTCACAAAGATTCGGAACGCCGATCCGAGTCCCTCGAAAGGTATCCACGTCAATTCGCAAGCCAATCTTCATCCGTCTATTCTCCACACCTCGGCGGGAATAGTAAACCAGTTGGTGCGGGGCTCCTTCCCCTCGACGCCCGCACCGGCGGCCTGCCCGATGAAAAGAGCCGCCGCGGAATAGCGGAATAGAGGAGCAGGAGGTCGAAACCGCAACACTCCCCGTAGCTTGAATGGCACAGCGACTCCCCGTTTGAAACACAACGCTCAATCGGCCCGAGCCTATCCACGACACTCCACAGGTACACTCGGCGGGGCAGACTTCCTCGTGCTCGTCGAGGCGACGGAGACGATCGTCGTGGCCGGCCGCGGCGGCTTGGTGTCCGCCGGGATGTCCAGCACGTGTGTCCTGTCTTCGTCGATCACCACCTCGCCCGTGCGAACCGCTTCCCTCAGAAAGAAATCGAGCGTCTGTTCGACCGATTGCTCCAACTCGATCCTGGGCGTCCAGTCCAGCAGCTTCTGTGCATTTTTAATGCTCGGCCGCCGGTGCGCCACATCCTGATAGCCGGCGCCGTAGTAGGAGCCGCTTTCGATCTCCCGAATCCCGGCAAACGGCGGGAACATCGAACGCAGCGGGTGCTTGTCGAATTTCCGCAGGAGCATCTGGGCGAGTTCCCGAATGCTCGCTTCGTTGTCCGGATTCCCGATGTTGATGATGCGGCTGTCGCAGATGCCGTCCTTGTTCTGAATGATCCGAAACAGACACTCCACGCCCTCCGAGATGTCCGTGAAGCACCGCTTCTGGGCCCCGCCGTCGATGAGCAGGATGGGCGTGCCCTCGACCAGATTGAGGATCAATTGTGTGATGGCGCGCGAGCTGCCGATCCTCGCGGAAGTCAGGCTGTCGAGCTTAGGGCCGATCCAATTGAACGGACGAAACAGGGTGAATCGGAGCCCTTCCTTCTGGCCGTAGGCCCAGATAACGCGGTCCAGAAGCTGCTTGCAGCACGAGTAGATCCATCGCTGCATTCGGATGGGCCCGAGGATCAGCCGCGAGTTGTCCTCGTCGAACTCCTCGTCGTCGCACATCCCGTACACCTCGGATGTCGAGGGGAAGATGATGCGTTTGCCATACTTGGCGCAGTAGCGGACGATGCGGAGGTTCTCCTCGAAGTCCAACTCGAAGACGCCCAACGGATTGCGCGTGTACTCGATGGGGGTCGCGATGGCCACCAGCGGCAGGACCACGTCGCATTTGCGGACATGGTACTCGATCCACTCGCGATGAATTCGGATGTCCCCCTCGTCGAAATGGAATCCGGGTCGTCCGATCAGGTGCTCGATGTAGTTCGAGCGCAGATCCATGCCGTGCACTTCGTACTCGCCGCTGGCCAGGAGCCGTTCGCTCAGGGCGCTGCCGATGAAACCGTTGGCACCAAGGATCAGGACGCTCTTCTTCCTCGCCGCTTTGATCCGTGCTCCCGCGTGGGAGCCGAATCGCATGCCCTCGACAAGATTCAACTCCTTGGCAAGTTGCGCGCCGGTCATGTACACGCCGTCGGTGGGTTGACCGGAATCGACGCGAACCGCCCCGCCGCGACAGGCGATCACCAGGGGATCGGTCGAAACAATCGTGCCAGGCAGCGTTTTTTCGTTCCCGCATGGGACAACGGACACGGACCAGAACAGACACTTCTTGTCCCCCAGATGACTGAAGGCGCCGGGATAGGGCCTCGTCACGGCGCGGACCAGATTACGGATTGGATGGGGACCGCATGACCAGTCGATTTCGCCATCGGCGGGCCGTCGGCCGCCGAAATACGTCGCCTCCGCGGCGTCCTGCGGGACCCGGGGGGCCGTGCCACCCTTGATCCGAGGCAGAATCTCGTCGAGCAATTCTCCGGAGGCCCGGGCCAGCTTCTCGTGCAGGCTCCTGGCCGTATCGTTCTCCGAGATGGCGATTCTCTTCTGGGCGACGATATCGCCGGCGTCCGGCGAAGCCGTCATGTGGTGCAGAGTGACTCCCGTCTCGGTTTCGCCGTGGAGCAGGACCCAGTTGACCGGGCACCGTCCGCGATACTTAGGCAGGAGGGAGCCGTGCAGGTTGAAGCAGCCCGCCGGCGGGATGTCGAGAATCGCAGGCTTGACCATGCTGCGATAGTAGAATGAGAATAGGACGTCCGGCGTCATCTCCTTGATCCGACGGACCCACAGCGGATGATTGATGTCCTCCGGGGCGAACACAGGGATGCCGCGGGCCGCCGCCAGTTCCGCCACGGAGTGGAACCACACGTTCTCCCGCGGATCGTCCACGTGCGTGAAGACCGCCGCAATCTCGATGCCGTTTCTCAGCAACGACTCGATGCCGATACAGCCGATATCGTGATAGGCCAGAACCACTGCTTTCATTTCACCTTCTCCGATTCCGATGCGTTCGACAGATTCCGTTCTCCGGCTTCCCGCCGGCCGACGACCTGCTCAACGAAATAGCGAGGCCGAGCCCGGACGTCGTGATAGATGCGACCGATGTATTCTCCCAGCAGGCCCATCGCGACAAACTGAGCCCCCACGAAGACAAACAGGACCGCGAAGAGGGTGAAGACCCCCTCGGCCGCCCATTCGGCTCCATAGACCAGTCGGGCGATGAGCAGGGAAACGCCGAGAGCCACGCCCAGAATCGACGTGATCCCGCCGAGCACGCTGAGCAGACGCAGGGGAAATGTCGTCATGCTCGTCAGCAGGTCGAACTGGAGATTGACCAGCTTCCACAGACTGTACTTCGAGTCCCCCTGCGATCGCTCGGCGTGATGCACCTCGATTTCCGTCGCATTCCGGGCAAAGCCGTTGGCCAGGACCGGGATGAAAGTGCTTCGCTCATGGCATCGCAGCATGGCGTCAACGACCTGACGCCGGTACGCGCGGAGCATACAACCATAGTCGTGCATCATCACGCCGGTGGCCTTGCGGGCCACCTGGTTGACGATGCGGGAGGCCGCACGTCGAAAGAACGGGTCCTGGCGAGGCGTGCGAACCGTGCCGACCACGTCGTATCCTTCCGCCATCTTTCGCACGAGTGTAGGAATCTCCTCGGGCGGATTTTGCAAGTCGGCGTCGAGGGTCACCACGATCTCGCCTCGGCATTCGGCAAAACCGGCCATTACCGCCGCGTGCTGACCGTAATTGCGGTTCAGCAATACCCCCACGATCTTTCCGGCGTTCTGTCCCGCCGCCTCGGCGATGATCTGTGGCGAAGCGTCCGAGCTGCCATCGTCCACCAGGACGATCTCGAACGACTCCCCCAGGTCGTCACATGCCTTCAGACAACGCGGAATGAGTTCCTGAAGGCACTGTTCCTCGTTGAATACAGGGATGACCACAGACACCCAGGGACACGGGCCCGCCACCGGCGTCCGGGCCGGGCTGCCCTCCGGCCAGTCCTTCTCCTGCGTCGGGATCGCCGGACAAGGCCGGCGCGGATACAACAGACCGACGTCGCCTTGGCCGGGATCATCCAGGTCATGAAGAGATCCTTTTGCTCTTCTCATGATCCTGCTCCTTCTATGTCGGTCCGGCCGTCATTTTGCCGGGCAGACTTGCAACCCACTCTTTCACGAGATTGCTGCGGGACATCGCGACCTCGGCCGCGACACTCGCACAGCACATCCTTCACAGCGTTCACCACATCGTCCACGTCGTTGGACGTCATGTCGGGAAACAGGGGTAACGAACAGATCCGATCCGAGTTCCATTCGGTGTTCGGCAACATGCCTCGGCGCATTCCCATGGTTTCCCGGTAGTATTTCTGCAGGTGCACAGCCCGAAAATGCAGTCCCGTCCCGATATTCCTCTGCTTCAATCGCTTCATGAATTCATCGCGGGCCAGGCCGGCTCTGTCGATATCCAGCCGCACAATGAACAAATGCCACGCGTGCTTCATCGGATAAGGGGGATCGCTCAGGGGAATGATCTCCTCGATTTCCGAGAGCCGCTGGCGGTACATCATCGCCAGTTCCGTCCGTCGGGCGTTGAGCATCTCCACGCGGGCCAGTTGCCGCAGACCCAGTGTCGCGGAGACATCCGTCATGTTGTACTTGTATCCCGGCTCCAGCACCTCCGCCTGCGGCGAGCGTCCCTGCGTCTGGCGATCATAGGCGTCCACGCCCAGCCCGTGGAACTTCAGCCGTCGGATGCGTTCCAACAGTCCCTCGTCGTCCGAGCAGAACATGCCGCCTTCGCCGGTCGTGATGTTCTTGATGGGGTGAAACGAAAAAATCGAGGTGCCGCAGTGACCCACGGGCAGGCCGTTGTACCGCGTGCCCATGGCGTGTGCGGCATCCTCGACAAGGGGAGTCTCTGTGGCCGTCGCCAGTTGGCGAATCGGCTCGATATCCACCGGGGCCCCGGCAAAGTGGACCGGGATAATCGCCTTCGTTTTGTCGGTCAGGCAGGCCTCCACGGACTGGCGGGAAACCATCAACGTGTCCCGGTCCACGTCGGCAAAGACCGGCGCAGCGCCGGCAAGAACGATCAAATTCACCGTCGAGACCCAGGTCATCGAAGGGGTAATCACTTCGTCACCGGGCCCGATGTTCAGCGTCTTGAGCACAAGGTGCATGCCGGCGGTCGCCGAGGACAGCGCCACAACCCCTGGGCAACCGACGTATTCGCAGAACTTCCGCTCGAACTCCGTCGTCTTCGGACCGGTCGTGATCCAGCCGCTGCGCAAGACCTCGCCCACGGCGGCAATATCCTCTTCCGTGATGGACGGCCGCGAAAACGGCAGAAAATCTTTGCGCATCACTGGCTACCTCCCCCGCTGCCCGCCGGATTCGCGGGATCGACAGACTGCCCCCAGAGCCAGGCCGCCCACTTTTCTTTCTTCGAAGACTTGGATTCCCACGGCTGCATCCTCTCTCGCAGACTCTGCCTCTTCTGCAATTCGTTCACAATCTCAGGGGAAAGCATAGTCGCATACCGGTTCTGGATGACAACCGCGCCTTGGGCGTGTGTCTCCAGAAAACTGCGGAGTTGATCCACATCTTTGAGAATCCGGATCGGCTTGTCGGCATGCAGGTAGAACAGGATTTTCGCATTCACCTGCGGGTACATGGCGATTCTTTCAGGCGGTAACGCGGCAGACTTCGTCTGCAATTCCCTTACGAACGGATACTCTGTCCGATTCCTGTCGAGGATCGTCTGCTGCCAGCAGAAGTAGCCACCCAACAGGACCGCCGCGACTCCAATCCACGGCTGGAAGCCTCTGGATTCCTCTCCTGAGAACCTCGGCCATTTGAACGCGCCGAGACCCAACCCCACGAGAATCGCAGCCATCCCAATGGCAAGACTGGCCACTTGGAATATCACAGGCACATGGAAATCCCACGCTCTCCCGGCGGGGATCAAAATCAGGGGGATTGCCAGGTCAAATGCGATCAACCCGATCAGGAGAATCCTTTGAATAACCAGTCCACTTTGACGGAGTTCATCCGTCCGGGGTTCGCGCATCCAGACGACGAATACGGCCATCAGCATCGCACACAGCGGGAGAATCGGCAGGATGTAGTAACTGCGTCGGGAACCGGAGAGACTGAAAAATGCGAACACAAGCACGATGGCCCAGAGCAACCATCGCATATGGTTGTCGAGACTCCTTCTGCACCGGATCGCCGCGACAACCGCCAACACGAACAAGGGCGTCCACGGCAAGAGGAGGACCGGAAGCTCGTAGAAGTACATGTAGAACGCGCCCTTGTGGTCGAACGGCTTGAAATAGCGAAGGATGTTCTCCTGAAAGACCAACGCCAAACCGCTGGATTGATAGTCGGCCGGCTGCGTCAGGGACGCGTACACAAACGGCGTCAAATAGACCATCGCAGCGAGCCCGAACGCGCCTATGTGCCTGACACCGAAGAGGATGCGCCATCGTCGCTCGACCACCATATCCGGCAGCACGATACAGATGGGAACCACCACTGCGGTCAGGCCCTTGGTCAGCGCCCCGATGAACGCGATCAGGTAGAACACGAGCATGGCCGAGAAACCCAGACGGTCGCGTCTCGACCAGTACCAGGCAACCGCCAACGTGATGGCCGCGAGGTTTTCGGCGTCGGCCATTCCGGTCCGGGACCAGAAGAGAAACGCATACATCGTCAGGAGGAACCAGCCGGCAATCCGTCCCGTCCGGGCCGACCACAGACGACTTCCAATCTTCATCGTCGCCCAGACGGCCGCCAGGCCCGCCAAGGCGCTGGGGAGTCGCACCGCCAGTTCGTTCAGCGCGCCTGTCAGCGCGAAGACAGCCGCACGAAGCCAGTACGTCAGGAGCGGCTTGTCGAAATAAGGTTCTCCCCCAATCGTGGGATGAAAGAAATCGCCGGTCAGCAGCATTTCCCGCGTGATCTCGGCCCAACGGCCCTCCGCAGCCCACAGTCCCCGATCACCCAGTCCCCAAAACAGGAGAAACGCCGCTACCAAGAGCAGCAGCAGCGCGCCCCGCGTTTGAGCCCTGCTGTCTGGGTTGGCACAGACACAAACCGTGGGTTCAGCCAAATGTGCCTCGCCCTGATCGCTCACTCCCTCTCCTTTTCCAGTATCCGGCCGTCAGCCGTCAATTTCAGGGCAATCGCCTTGCCCTTCTTTGTGCCTTCCACCTCATAGAAGGTCTTGCCATTTTCGACCTCGCGAGAGGCTTTCAGTCCCGTGGCCGAGCCAAAGTACTTCTCTGCCGCAACTCGAACGGCCGTCGGCATGGAGGCATAAGGAACGCTCTCTTCGGCCGACAACACGGTGCCGTCGCCGGCCACGTCGTACTCCACATCCTTCTCGCCCACCGTCGCCTCGACATCGTAGACTGCCTTGCCGGCCACGGTTTCCTTCTCGATTTTCTTGATCTCACCTCCGGCGGTCAGCTTCTCAATGGCGAGGCGGGCGGATTCGGGGACCGCCGACAACGGCATCTGCCGGTCGGAAGCGACCTTTTTCGATGTGGCGCCACAGCCCGATATGCCGGCCACCATCGACACGACCAATACACATTGAAGAACACGGCTCAACATTCTGGCACCCCTTTCTGTCCTCTGTAACAGGCGAACGGAGTAGACGAACTCTCTTGCGAACACGAAGGGAGTGCGCTGCGCATCCTGCCTCGACCAGACAACATGCACAGGGTACTGCGCGAACCTTAACGG
>CAZDTD010000033.1:17332-28212 GCA_964507995.1 uncultured Pirellulales bacterium
GCGCATCCTGCCTCGACCAGACAACATGCACAGGGTACTGCGCGAACCTTAACGGAACATTAAGACTGCCGGGCAAATTCAAAAATAAGGAGCGTACTTTGCATCTCTCTGTCGACCCGGTAGAATATGGAGACTTTGGCCCCGAGGCCAAGGGGCATAGACCAGTAAATATCCCCTGTAAATGCAAGGAATTGGGTCCCCCCAAAAATGAGAGTGTTGATCATCGAAGACGAGGCCAGGCTCGCGCGCAACATCGCCAAGGCAATCAAAGAGACGGTCGCTTATGCCGTCGATATCTCCACCGACGGCGAGGACGGCCAACACCAGGCCCTCTCGAATCCGTATGACCTGATTGTGCTGGACCTCATGTTGCCGAAGGTAGGCGGGTTGGAGATTCTCCGAAGCCTTCGCCAGCACGGCAGTCGAGCCCCGGTGCTCATCCTCACCGCCAGGGATACGACGCAAGACATCATCGAGGGCCTGGACTTGGGTAGCGACGATTACATGACCAAACCCTTCGAGATGGGGGAACTCCTGGCTCGATGCAAGGCGCTGGTGCGTCGAACCTACGACCGTCCCGATCCGATCCTGCACGTCGGCGAACTGTCGCTGGACACGTCCGGACGCATCGTAGCCCTGGGAGGACAGCGGATCGCCCTGCGAGCGATGGAGTATCGACTCCTGGAGTATCTGATGCTCCGGGCGGGCCAAATCGTCAGCAAGGAGGAGATTCTCGAACACCTCTACGATTTCAATGCGGAGAACTTCTCCAACGTCATCGAGGTGTACGTCTCTTCGCTGCGGAAGAAACTGTGCGCGGATTCCGCTCAGGTTGCCATTCGTACGATCCGAGGCCAGGGATATGTGATCGAGGAGACGCGCGTGTGAAGCCCCTCTCGATCCGACTGCAACTGTCCTTGATGGTGTCGCTCCTGACCCTGCTCATCATCATCGTCCTGTCCATCGCGGCGTATATCGAATTCGAGGAGTCGTTGTTGGGAAATATCGATACGACACTCAGAGCTATGGGAGAGGGGATCTGGGCCGAAATCGATGAGTACGACAGTAGGCAGCATCGCGAGACGGAATTCCAGGCCATCACCGGGTGGGACGCTTCGGCACATCACACCCGCTATTGGATTTGGACTGAGGCCGACAAGGAATGGACGTTCCTCAGCGATCCCCGCACGGATCCAATCATGCAGCAACTGCTTGACCCGCCACAGCAAGAGCAGCCCGACGTGGGGGAGTCGAGCTTGTTCACCGTCGTCGATAAAACACAATTGGGTCCGTTCCGCGTCATCTGGATGCGCTATGCTAACGATCGAGATATAGTGAACATCCTGGTGGCGCGCTCCTGCTGGTATACCTACCACGAAGTGGGCGAGTTCCTGCAACTGCTGCTGGTATCCGGGGGCAGCATTCTGCTGATTACCTTCATCCTGGTGCCCAAAGTCATCTCGTGGGGATTGCGGCCAATCACAGACGCAGGCGAGCGGCTGGAGCAAATCACCCCTCGGAGCCTCGAACAGGAAGGACAGATCATGAACGAGGTTCCCGCGGAGCTGCGACCTTTCAAGACGGCGATGGACGGCATGCTCGTGCGTCTGAACGCGGCCATGAAGCAGCAGGAACATCTCACTGCCGACGTCGCACACGAATTGCGCACGCCCCTGGCGACCATGAAGAGCACTCTTCAGACGCTGCGAATGCAGCCGCGACCGGCTGTGGAATACGAAGAGGGCATCGACGACACGCTCCAGGACATCGAGCGGATGGAACGCATGGTCCGCCAACTCCTGACGCTGGCCCGGCTGGACGCCGGGGACGAAATCCCCGATCCGGAGGAGATCCGCATGGACACGCTCCTGACGGCTCTGGCGAACGCGTTCGAGAAACGGGCGGGACAACAGGGAGCCGGTGTGGTCTGCGACAGCAGTGCGCCGGTCTCCATCCGGGGGAACGAAACCGAGCTTCGACAACTCTTCACCAATCTGCTGGACAACGCGTTGCGATACGGCCCGCCGAAGGGGACCGTTCGCATCACCCTGCAGGATGGGCCCGACCCGTGGGTGACGGCGTGCGTCCACGACGAGGGAGGCAACATCCCGCCGGAAAAGCTCCCCTGTCTGTTCGACCGCTTCTATCGTGTGGACTCCTCCCGATCGCAGGCCTCCGGCGGCGCCGGTCTCGGCCTGGCCATCGCCCGCGGGATCGTCCTGCGTCACCACGGGGAAATCGCAATCACGTCAGATCCGCAGACCGGCACTTCGGTCATCGTCCGTTTGCCCCGGAAGTAAGGTCCCGCGGAATCATTCTCTTCCGGCTCATTCATCCCGTTTTTCAGGCTCACCACCAGAGACGCCATCGTCGCAAAAAATGTTCAACCGTTCATACCACGCAGTCCCATAAGCTTCCCCTCCTGAAGCGACAGAGGCTCATTGGCGTTCCTCAAAGTCGGCTTCGGACGCAAACATTTGACCGATGCCGCATGTTTGGGTAGAATAGGGAGTACAAAGGGATGGAGGAGTGATAGCTCCGCAGGTGGCGACGCCGCCGAGGGGTTGGCTCCTGTTTTCGATCCATGGCAAGCGCCGTTTGACGTCGCGAACTGCCGCCGCCACGGATTCTCCACGGAGGATGGTATCAGCAGTGGTTATGCGTTGCCCAGAGGGGGGTCTGCCTGTTCTCGGAACAGGGTCTCTGGGGCTGGCCCAGGAGAGTTGCGGATCGAGAGTGCCATGCGTAGATATCATATCGGAAGATCGGAGAGAAACGTCAAGAGCAGCGAAGAGGCGATCATCGCGGTGGCCGCACTGATCCTGTTGGTGACATGCGGTCTCGTCAGCCTCCCGGCGTCCGGCCGCGTGGCAAACATGGAGCCGTCGCTCAGTTTCCACCGGGAGCGACTGCACGCCGCCCAGATCGAGAGACTTCAGAGTCGAGATGGAAAACTGGAAGACGAGATCAAGAAGCTCTCCAAGACCCTGGAGAACACCCGGGCGGATCTGACCAGTTTCCGGCAGGTGCACGACACGCTGATCGCCCAGGTCGCCGCGACGACCACGCAAGTGGAAGATCTCGAGGCCAGACTCCTGGACTCCAAGGCGCAGGCGGGAAAGCTCAAAGAGTACGTCGCCGTACAGGAGCAACTCAGGAAGGAGCGGGATGAAGCCGTCAACCAGGCTCAGGACGCCGCCGAACGGATCCGGGAACTCACCCTCAGATTGCAGCGAGCGGGCGTATACCCGTAAACAGGGAGCAATCCCCTGCATTTGATCTTGCCGAATCGCCAGGCGGATGTTCAAATAACGTCGGCGTCCTTAACCGCACACGCGTGAACATCCTGCTGGAGCAGCGATCATGGCGATCCAATTCAAGGAATTCATCCGGCCCGCGTTTTCCGGGAATCCGGAAGAACTCAAGAAGAAAGTCATCAAGTACTGCAACAGCGAGCTGAAGTGCTTTCGGATCATCTCGATCTCCGAGGCCAAGGGAATGACCGATGATTTCTACCGAATCACGGTGTGGTACGACGACGAAGGCCAGAAATTCGAGCACATGTTGTCGGCCGCAACCGTCGACGCCGAGATGCAGCCGTCGCCGGAGCAACCATCCGGGGAGCAGTCGTCACCGTCGCCAGCAAGACAGGATGAAACGCCGGCTCAAGTGCAACCGACCTCTGGACGATAAGCGGGGCAGCACGCGTACCGGAACAAGTTGGTCCATAGGAAGGAACGTATGAACAGATCGCAACCGGCACAGAAAGCAGCGTCCAGTTTCTCGGAGATTGCCCTCGTGGTCGCGAGCATCGTGATTCTGGCGGCCGTCAGCATCCCGCAGATGAGCCGGGCATCGAGGATCACAGGCGGATCGACCGTTGCCGACGGCCTGGCGGCTCTCCGCACTGCGATCGACCAGTACGCGGCCGAGCACGGGGGCGCATTCCCAACCGCTGCCGAGATCAACCGCCAATTGACGCTGTACACGGACCTCTCCGGCGCCGTCAGCGAGACCAAGACCATCCCCTATGTCTACGGTCCGTATCTCCGCAGCATTCCTGTGCTGGGGATCGGCATCAGAAGGGGCAGCAGCAGGATCGCCGCAGACGACGCCCAGGACGTTGGGTGGCTCTATACGGAGGCATCGGGCAGAATCACCGCGAACACGGCACAAATGGATGAAACCGAAGGGATGTACAGGGGGCACTGAGCAGGCGAGGACCGGGCTCGACTGCAACGTGCAGCTCCTCACCGAACCGGCGTGTTGCGATCGGAAGCGTCTACGAGTCGAACCGCCGTCAAGCCTCTCGACAATCGTTCCGCAGGTTCCCAAACATCTCCAGCTAATAATGCACCCGGGCGTGGCGCATCATCCGTATACAGCGGGCACGGATCGAACATCGCCAACCCGGGTGCAATACTGAGTCCCATCGGACTCTCTGCGGGACGCCGCCCTTGGAGACGGCGTTATTGTCCCAGTTTCGTTACCTCGAACGACGCGGCGGCTGGAATCGCCAGGTCACAGGCGGCTTGCACGGTTTGCACGGCCACTGTGGTTTCCACGGCCGCTTTTCAATCACCTTGATCACGGCAGTCCCCTGAAACAGGGTGCCGTCAAGCAGCAGGCCACTGACCGTCACAGCCGTTTCGGGCGCCGCCGCGATCGCCTCGATGTCAGCTCGCTCGAACATGACCATGCGTTCCAAGACGCCGTCCCAGTCCACATCGGTGAGGTTCATCCAGTTGGCCTGTGGCCGGGCCCACCATTCCCTGCCCATGTATGCAGGGATGTTGTTCAGGCACACCATCGAACCGTCGATCTGCGTGACGTCATAGTCTTCACCCAGTTCGATGAAGCAGGCCACCCACCTGCTCTGGCATCTGTTCCACCTGTCGTCGCAACTAATGGTCAGCGCATCCGGAAACAGACGGATGGAGGCGCTGACGGCAGCCGGCTCCTCATAGAACGCGAGGTTGTCCCAGAACGCGGCGTATTCCGTATTGTACGCCCCGCGGGCCGTCGCAGTGAGCCGCAGCTCGATCATGCACTGGCCCGTAAAGGCGGACACATCCACCACCTGATCGAGGAACTCGCCCTCTTCGGCGCGACTCCACACGATCTCGCTCGTACCGTCCTCCATCGAAGTCACGATGAACGACGCCTCGAACGGGGCCCAGCCCCCGTCGTCGCTGGCCAGGAGCATCGCGTCGAAGATGATGAAATCTTCGTCGGTCAGGTCGATAAACTGGTAGAAACCCTGAAAATCGTTGGACTCGATGCCGATCCCGCTGCGACTGCACAGGCAGGCCGACAGGTCGCCGTCCGTGCTCCACAGATCCGTGCAATAGGAATTAAACGACGAGTACTCGTTCAGATACCAGTACCAGGGCAGCGGCCGCGGCGCCGGCAGACCGTCATAGGTATCCTCGAAGCTGGGATTCTGAATCTCCACGGCCGCACAAACGCCGGACCAAAGCAGCGAAATCAGAACCGCCAGACACGCGACCCTCGCGGTCCAACACTTTCCCCCCTCCAAACCCCTGATAGCGCCTATGTGAAACATCTTGCCCTCCCGCAGATCAACCCTGTCAATGTCAATACCCACAATTTGGGCCCAACCGACACATAGAGGCCCGGATTATCGCTCCGATGGGATGGCGAATCGCCCGTTACTCCAGGCGGAGCATGTTACGAAATGAGCCGTATGCTGACACTTCTTCGGCAGGATCCAACCCTACTTCTAATGAGGCGCTTGCCCTGCTAAAGTATAGCCCGAAACCACCCCCTGCCAAACGCGCCGGGTGGGAATTCGACGCAGGCGTACCGAATACACCGTTGTCAGACTTGGATATCGTCGCATCGCCAGACAACGACCCCATTCAGGATTGCAGAGATCGTCCCTATCGGACCACAGCCCGCCGGGTTATAAGACCTCTGGCCACAGGACGCATCTCCCGCCACTATTCCTCGGCCTGGAGTGCGACTTCGACGTCACCTTTGCGGTCGTCTCGCTGGATCGTCACTTTCACGACATCGCCCACTTCATGGTTGTCGAGAATCCGGTAGAGGTCGTTCATGTTGCGGACAGGCTTGCCGTCGATGGCGACGATCAGATCGCCGATCAGGACCCTGCCGCGAGCGTCTACGACCGTCGGCTGCAGGCCGGCCTTCTCGGCGCTGCTGCCTTTGACGACTTGGGAGAACAGCACTCCCTCCAGCCCGAATCGGCGGACCCAGTAGTCCTCGACAAGTCGAACGCCCAAGCCGGGTTTCTTGATCTTCTGGCCGCTGATGATCTGCGGGACGATCCGGTTGACCACGTCCACCGGCACAGCAAACCCGAGGCCGGCATAGGCGCCCGAAGGACTGACGATCGCCGTGTTGATGCCGATGACGCGTCCGGCGCTGTCGAGCAATGGGCCGCCGGAGTTGCCGGGATTGATTGCGGCGTCGGTCTGGATCACGCCCTGGATTGGTCGGTGCGTGGAGGATTCGATCTCGCGGCCCAGGCTGCTGATGACGCCGGTCGTGAGCGTCTGGTCGAAACCGAACGGATTTCCGATGGCGAAGACCTTCTGACCGACCTGGAGATCGGCCGAGGTGCCGACCGGGATCGGAGGCAACAGGTTCTTCGGCGCATCGATCTTCAGCACGGCGAGATCCTTGTCCGGCTCCGACCCGACGTACTGCGCCGGCCAGGTGGACCGATCCGCCAGCGTCACGCGGGCCCCTCTCGCCTCGGCGATGACGTGGTAGTTCGTGACGATGTAGCCCTGGTCGTCCCAGATGAAGCCGGAGCCGGCTCCCTGCGGGACCTCCAGCGCACGGAAGCTGAAAAAGTCCTGCTGCACGGTCAGCGTGGTGATATAGACCACCGAGGGCGAGACCGTTTTGAACAGGTCGATCGTGCTCCTTTCATCCGCGGCCAGGTCGCCGCGAGCGGTCACCGCCCGGGGCGCAGCGCCCGTGGAGTAGACGCTGCCAAGCCAGAACCGGGCCTCGCGAAACAACAGCAACCCGGCCAGAATCAACAGGAGGAAGGTCAGCCAGGCCTGGGGCTGAGCCACGCCGGCACGACGTCGATGACTGCGCTCTCGTTCCACGAAGACGGACTCCAGTACGTTCCCTGAACCGGCTCACGGCGTTCATCGCCGCCCGAAGCCTGACGCGAATCATGATAGAATCACGAGGATCGGTTGTCAAAACTCTACTTCGAACCGGGTGAGCCGTCGAAGGTCGTGCTGGGGTGCCAGGCATTCTGGTTTTCGAAGGCATTTGGATCGACCGCAGCGGGATCGACCGCGGTCAGCGAGAAGCCATCGCCGTCGGTGAGGGCATACCAGTCGTCGCGGTAACTGAATCCCTGGATTATTTCCCCCGCCGCATCCCGAATCTCGATGCGCTCGCCGGCGTTGCTCAGGTTGCCGGCGTACCAGCCGGCGACAGGCAGGCCGGGACCGTAACGGGCCTCGAACACAGTGAGGTCCTTCACCACGAGGCAATACCCGCCTGACGCCAGATCGAAGCTCGGGAAGGCGAATTCGATCCCATCGGTGAATTGGACCCCGTTCAGATTCACCGTCTGATCGCCGATGTTCGTCAACTCGATGAACTCCGTGTTCGGGTCGTTCGGATCGCCCATGTCGGCCGGATGGTACATGATCTCGCTAATCCGCAGGCTCTCGGCCACCGGGCCGACCGCGAAGACCGCGTCGTTCAGCGCACTCCACCGGCCTGCGTACAGCGATCGCGCCATGATCCGCGTGCTCTCGCTGAGCGACACTGGACCGGCATATATCTCCACGGGCAGTTCTGTCGGCTGCTGGGCGGCTTTCTCGGCCGTCAACTGGACATTGATCAGGAAGTCCGAACTCCTCGAGGAAGCGTTCATCGCGTGAATCGCCAGGACGTTGCCGCCCCGCCGCAGAACGCCAGAGAAGTTAACGATGTCGATCTCCTCAAAAGCCACGGCGGCTGGGTCGTCGTGGGTGCTGTCGGCAGCCGAGTTCCAGGCGGGCGTGCCCGTGAAGTTCCGCCGGGCGATCTCGACTCCGTTGAGATAGGCGACGAACCCGTCGTCGTATCGGACGTGAAGCGTCACCTTGGCCAACTCGTCGTCCTTGCCGCTGACAGAAAACGGAATCCGGATATAGCAGCTCGTCTGCACGTCGTACATCTGCGTCCCGACGTCGAGCGTGATGTAGTTTTCGTAGCCGGAATTCCGCTCGAATCCGACGCCGCCGGGATTGCCGGCGACGAGCGTCCACCCGGAATCGGAGAAGGCGCCGCCGCCCCGCCAGCCGTCGTCGATCGCTCTGCTGGGCACGAGAACCCGCTTCGACGCATTCTCCGGCACGAGGACCAGTCCGCTCGTCAGAGAGCCTGCGTCCACAAGCGACTTCGGGTCCGTGCCATTCGTGGTATAGTAGACTGTCCCGATCCCGGCCATCGCGAGGGCGAAGCCGGACTCGACGTGCCCGCCCTGCCGGTTGAATATGGGCGGCGCCGGCGCAAAGTCCGTGGCGATCTGGTTGTCCATCCAGGCGAGCCGGCTGACGAGCCACTGCTGCATCCAGGCGATCTCGTCGCGAAATGTCTCGGGGATGTGCCAGTTCGGCCAGTCGTACCGCCCGAGAATCCGCCATTTGTTGAAGTTTCGCGCCGCCGGCTCGTCGAGCAGCGTGGCGTAGTCCTCGATCATGCCGATCAGACGATCCGTGGCGAGCACGTCCCGTCTGAGGGCGAACCAGCGGTCCGCATAGGCCAGTTCGAACGCGGGGTCCGCGAAGAGCCGACGCCAGTAGGGGTAATCGCCGTCGCCGAGATGGTCGAAATACCAACCTGTCGGAAGCCAACCGTCGTTCCAGTAGCCGGCGGCGTTGCCAAACGAGAGGTTGTAGTCCCAGGCAGGCCCCATAACCAGTTTGCCGTTGCGGTCCTTGTGCATATAGGTGCTCAGGCGGAAGCCGTCGACGTTCTTAGTCAGTTCGACGAGGATGTGGTTGTCGATAAACGAGCCGACGTCGATGTACTTCGCGTAGCCGATCTCGGGGCTCGTGAAACTCGCACTGTAGAGGGCCGCCTCAAACGAGTTCATGTAATTGCGAATCCAGTCCCTCTGCTGTTGAGTCAGGTCCTGCCCATTCGGGTCCTGGTAGATCAGGCTCTGGCCGCGGCTCGTACCGAACGGCACGTCGTCTCCATCGAACTTGTCTTTCTTGATGATGTAGCCGCCGGTGATTTCGGGCTCCGCGTTGTCGCTCGGCTCCAGCTCGGCGATATTGACGCGGTTCGGGCCGATCTTGATCTTCTCCATCAGCACATAGACGCCCACGTAGTCGGACATCGTCACGCTCGAGCTGTCGCTGTTGAGGAACAACTCGATCAGTCGCGTGCGCGGGGCATAGCGGCCCATCTCGTTGGCCCACCGGTAGCTGAGCTCGTTGCGGATGAGCGACTTGTCCGAGTACGGCCCCTGGAGCACCCAGTCCGATTCGGCGGGCAGACCAAGGATTTCGATATCGGTCTCGTCACCCTGTGCATCGTACATCTCAAGATGGTACTGGTGTTTTGAGAATCCCTCGGAGCTTTTGCCCCGAATGTTGATCGTTGCGGCGCCGGCGGAATCCGTCGGACTGGCCATAGAAGCCCGGTCCCCCTGGCCCAGATCGATGAAACAGGCGTATGCCGGGATCGGCGAGCGAGAAACCCCTTTGCCGAACGTATCGACCACACCGATCGCCAGCGGCGAGCTGAAAGTCCGCAGATCGCTGCCAAGGAACACGTAGCGTTCCGAGCTGACTTCGCTCTCCCGCCATCCCTTTTTCCAGGCGACAGCCTTCACGGTCAGCGTGTTTGCGACAACCAGCGGCTGGGTGTAGGCCATGCCGGTGGGCCGACCTCGCACCCCGGTGGACGGATCGCTGCCGTCGAGACTATAGTAGATGGTCGCCCCTTCGGTCTCGGTGGTGAGCGTGACCGTGATGGACCCCGTGCAGACGCAGCTCTTCACGTCGAACTGCGGCGACGCCACGATCCCCTCGTGAATCGAGATGTTCATCGCGCCGGCAAAGGGATACGTCAGGAACCGGAACTCGGAGCCGCCGTCCGGATAGCGGCCGTAGGAGACATCCGTATATTGCGGGCCGAAGGAGAAACCGTCGATCATCGTCAGACCATCGGGGGCAAAGAGGCCGATCTCCTCGCCTTCGTCGCTGAGCTTAAAGCCGGCGTGCAGACCGGGATCGTCGATGTCCCCATCGGCCCAGATTAGCAGGTAGCCGCCTGCGTCCATTGTGGTCGCCGCCGGGTCGCCGAGGGGGATCTGCCACTTCGTCGGACGGGTCAGATCGTCCGTGAGGTAGCAGCCGCCGACGTCCACGGCCGCCGTGCCGACGTTGTACAGCTCGACCCAATCGCAGAATTCGCCCTCCTCGTCGTAGACGACGGTCTTGTTCGAGGCCATCACCTCGTTGACGACGACGGTAATGGGCTTCGGACGGCTTGCCTGGCCGTACGCCCGCGCGCCGAGGCAGGAAAGCAGGACCGCCAGCAGGAACTCGAATCGCGACAATCTCCACATATCTACAGACTCCGAACGATCCCCGATCCTGTCACGGCGGACGAAATCCAAGCACAAAGGTCTGCACCCCCTCCCACCACGGGCCCTGCAACGCATGCCCGAGAGGACAAAGAGCAGACCCTATCCACGACCGCCCTATTTTACCCGATTTAACACCCTCCAATCAAGGCTGATCTGCATCCAGCCGCACCGGTGTATCTGAGCGGGTTTTCGGACGATGACGATTCCACCGTGTGGACCTACCTCGTTCGTAGTGACGCCGTAAGGCGTTATCTTCCCTGCACTTGAAGAGATG
>CAZDTD010000034.1:0-21284 GCA_964507995.1 uncultured Pirellulales bacterium
CCGCCTTCAGGCGGCATCAGAAGTCTTCCGGCGCAGCCGGCTCATCTTCATAGATAAGCTATGAAATTGGAACCCCCAAGGGAGATCGTTCGGTTTTGCGAGTTATGCTTGTGAAATAATTCCGCAGGGCGAGACCATCCCCCACTCCCGCGGACTTGACGACGCCCCCAGACCTTGTCCGACTCTGTTATTGCGCTCCCTTGTTGTTCGCACCGAAGAGGGCTTCAACGAAGTTGGCGGGGTCGAACTCTGCGATGTCCTCGGGTTTTTCGCCCAGGCCGACGAACTTCACCGGGATGTCGAGCTTGTCCTTGATCGCGATGACGATGCCGCCGCGGGCGGTGCCGTCGAGTTTGGCCAGGAAGATGCCAGTGACGTCGACCGCCTCGGTAAAGAGCTGGGCCTGGGAGATCGCGTTCTGGCCGGTCGTGGCGTCCAGGACCAGCAGGACCTCGCTCGGCGCGCCGGGAATCTTGCGGGCGACCACGTCGCGGATCTTCGTGAGCTGGAGCATGAGGTCTTTCTTGATGTGCAGCCGGCCGGCGGTGTCGAGGATCAGGATGTCCGCGTTACGGGCGAGCGCCGCGTCGCAGGCGTCGAATGCGACGGCGGCCGGGTCGCTGCCCGCCTGGTGCTTGACGATCTGGACGCCGATGCGGTCCGCCCAGATGCTCAACTGCTCGACCGCCGCGGCGCGGAACGTGTCGCAGGCGGCGACGATGACCCTCTTGCCGCTCTTGTGGAAGATGTAGGCGAGCTTGGCGATGCTGGTGGTCTTGCCGGTCCCGTTGACGCCGGCGACGAGGATGACGGTCGGGCCGGTCTGGGCGGTGCGGAGCTGCCTGTCCTGTTGCGGCCAGTAACTCTTGATGGTTTCCTTCAGAAAGGGGATGACCTCCTCGGAATGGGAGATCTTGCGGGCCCGGTAGGCCTCTCGCAGCTCGGAGATCAGCTTGTCCGTCGTCTCGACGCCGAGATCGTCGCTGATGAGCGTCTCTTCGAGTTCGTTGAGCAGGTCGTCGTCGATTTTTCGGCCGAAGCTGAGCACGGAGGCCAGCGAGCTGGTGATCTTGGCCCGGGTTTTGCCTAAGCGTTCTTTCAAGTATTCCGCGGTCTTGGAAAACAAGCCCATGAGAGTTCCTTCTATGCTGAGTTTTGAGGCCGATAGTACAGGCGGTTCGGGGAAATGGCAAGACACGGCGGCGAAATCATGCCGATTGTACGTGCAAAGTACGAAGCACGAAATTCGAAATCCGAAACAAATCCAAATCACAAAACCCAAATGATCGAAACACAGTTGCCCTTCGGACCATTCGCTGAACCGCGGATTCCTTGACAACACCGGCCTGTTCTGGTAGATAGTCGTCCTTGAGTCGTGCCGTGTTGGCGCGAGCGTGAATGGACTTGTGGGGCGGTTCCCTGTGACGACGATGAGTGTAAGGAGGATCGATTTGTCCGCTCCGGACGTGGAGAATGTCTTCGCCGATATCATCGAACGGGCGCGGGCCCTGGACCCTGCGAACGCCCGTAAGTGGTTCGAGCAGTTGAAGGTTCTGCGCTTCGACGGGGGCTCGATCGGCATCGGGTGTCCCGACGATGCGAGCGTCCGGTTCCTGGAGGACAACTGCCGGTCCGTCTTCACGCGCGCTGCCCAGCAGATCACCGGGCATCTGGTCACCGTGGAATTCTGTATCAACGGGAGTGAGGATTCGCGGGAGTCCTCGCCGGCCGCCGTACCCGGACCGGCCCTGCACCCCGACTATACGTTCGACAACTTTGTGGTTGGCCCGAGCAATCGGCTGGCCCATGCCAGTTGCATCGCGGTCAGCCAGTCGCTCGGGACCACCTACAATCCGCTGTTTCTCTACGGCAACTCCGGCCTCGGCAAGACCCACCTGCTGCACGCGGTCTGCCACGAGGCCCGGCGGCGGTCCCCCGGCCTTGTGATCCAGTTGCTCAGTTGCGAGGACTTCGTCAATCGCTTCATCCATGCCATCGAGCAGGGCAACGTGACGAGTTTTCACAGTCAGTTCCGCACCGTCGGCGCCCTGATCATCGACGACATCCAGTTCCTCCGGGAACGCGAGCAGAGCCAGGAGGAGTTCTTCCACACGTTCAACGCGCTCTACAACAACGGTCGACAGATCATCCTCACGGCGGATCGCCCGCCGGCCGAGATTCCTTCGCTGGAGGATCGGCTCATCAGCCGGTTCAACTGGGGCCTGGTCGCGAGGATCGACCCGCCCAGCTATGAGACCCGTGTTGCCATCGTGCAGAAGAAAGCGCACCTTCGCGATCTGCCGATCGGCGACGAGATCGCGGAATACATCGCCCGCCAGGTCCAGGCCAACATCCGCGAGCTGGAAGGGGCCCTGACGACGATCTACGCCCTGTCCGTGACCTCGAAGGAGCCGGTGACGCTCGATCTGGCCCAGCGGGCCCTGGAGGGCCAGATCAAGCTGGCGGCCAAGCACATCCGCATGATGGACATCATCGAGGTCGTGACGCGGCACTTCGACGTGCGTCTGACGGACCTCCAGAGCAAGCGGCGCAGCCAGAGCGTCACGACGCCGAGGCAGATCTGCATGTACCTGGCGAGGACGCTGACGTCGCACAGCCTGGAGGAAATCGGCGGCCACCTGGGCGGTCGGGATCACACCACGGTCATGCACGCATGCAGCAAGATCGCCGAGGAAAAGCAGTCCGACCCGAAGATGGATGCCCTGCTGGCCGAGCTGACCAAGAAGATCACGCAGGCCCAGCCTGCGTAAAGGACTCCGCACGCCGTCTTCTGCGAGTTCTGGAGGGAACGGCGGGACACAAGAAATGGCACTGATTGTCCCGAGCATTCAAGAAGGTGAACCGGTTGGATAGCCTACCGTCGCATGATCGTATTGAGCATGTCGAGGTAGTCGCCTAACAGACGGGTGATGAGGAACTTCTCGCGCACGGTTTCCCTGCCCACGCGGCCCAGCTCTCGGCCCTCCTTGGGGTTTCTGAGCAGATGGACGATTCGATCGGCGAATCCCTCGGTGTCCGTGGGGGCCAGGAGGAAGCCGTTTCGGCCGTCCTGGATCTGGCTTGGAATGCCGCCGACGTTCGAGGCGACGACTGGCGTGCCTTTCCACAGGGCCTCCGTCACGGCCAAGCAGAACCCTTCTTTCGTCGATTTCTGGATGATGACGCGAGAGTATCTCTGAACCGCGTTGACGAGCGTCTCGCTGTTGCCGACGACAAGCAGGATCTCGCCGTCCTGGAGCAGCCGGTTGCCCTTGCGCTGCACCTTCTTGTACATCTGAAGCCCCTCGGGGTCGTCGCTGGCAACGTTGTAGCACAGCATGAGCCGGCAATCGACTTTCTCCTTCACGAGCTTAAAGACGTCGATGACGCCCTCCGGGTCTTTCCAGGGGTCCAGTCGGGAGACTTGGGTGATGATTGGCTTGTCGGTCGGCACATCCGCCCGGGCGAGTTGGTCCCGGATGACCCGGTCGGAGATCGGGGCGTTCTTTGGGCTCAGCGGGTTGATCGCGGGATAGATCAGACGCTGGGGGACGGGCAGGTCCTTCTTGAAGTACTTCTCGTTGGAAACGACTACCTGGTCGTACTTCAGGATGAATCCCTTGAGGAAGTCCCAGAGAATCCTGTGTGGATCGGTCAGGTCGATATGGCACCGCCAGATCCAGGGCTGTTGTTTGCGATAGTCCTGAATCAGGGCCAGCGGTTGGGGATCGTGGACGATCACGCAATCATGGTTCAGGTGCGTGAAGCGGGCGAAGCTCTGATTGATCTGGGTGTACAATCGCTTCTTGCGTTCGGAGAGCGTGAGTTTGGATCCCTGCAGGGCGTTGTGAAAACCTTTGGTGATCTCGAAGAACTCCTGACTTCCGTGCAGGATGCGCCAGCCCGCGTCGATGCCCACGTCGTTCATGAGCATCACGAGGGAGTACAGGATCTCGGCTACCCCGCCGCCCTGGTAGGTGGCGTTCAGATGGATGATGTGTTTGCCGTACAGGCCTCTGGCCTTGGCGTAGATCTCCGCGAGTGTTTCATCGGGCACAATGTGGCGAAAATGGTCGAGTCGCAGCATCGGACAGTCCGGTCAATCTCCTGAGTAACGTGCGAACATCCTGAACCGTATCCACACTGAAGCGGGCTTTGGAGAATCCCTGGCCCACCTTGATGGAATACGCGTTCTCCGGCAGGGCGGCGAACATTTCTTCATCGGTATAATCGTCGCCTGCGGCCAACAGAAAATCGTATTTTCTTCCCGCCATCAGATGCTCGGCCGCATGTCCTTTGCCGATGCCGTATCTGCGGATCTCCAGAATCTTGTTGCCTTCGAACAGGCCCACGTCCATGTTTTCCGTCAGGCCTGCCAGCGCGCTGCGAAGCTCCTGCACGCGCACGGAAGCCAAGCTGGGGTCGGATCGCCGATAATGCCAGACGAGCGAGAAATCCTTCTCCTCGACCAGTGATCCCGGCGTACGATCGGTGTACAACTCCAGAATCGGGCGAATCCTTTGCTTCCATTGCTCGTTCAGCGGCTGGGAGTTCTGCCATTCGCGTTCGTCCTCGCGAATCCACCCGCCGTGTTCGGCCACGATTGAGAGAGTCAAGCCGCCAAACCACCTGTCGAGTGTGTCTTTGTCCCGGCCGCTGACGATGGCGACCCGGTTCCTGGGGTCGGCGATCAGGGACTCCAGCAGCGTGATGATCTCGGGATCGGGCCCTGCCTTGTCTGGTCGACTCTTGAACCCGACGAGCGTGCCGTCATAGTCGAGCAACAACAGTCTGGCTTCCGCCTTTGCGTACGCATTGCAGAGCGTTTCAATAGTGTCACGCGAAAGTTTGTGCGAGGCCATTCGCAGTTGCTTGGCCTTCATGTCGGCCAGCGCGTGCATGAACTCGCCGCACCATCGCCTCACGTCATAGCGTCGCAGCCTTTCCTGCATCACCCGGTTGCGTTCGACCTGCTCTGATTCCGGCATCTCCAACGCTTGCCTGATTGCTCGTCCCACCGCCTCCATATCGTGGGAATTGACCACCAGGGCCTCGCCGAGTTCGCTGGCGGCGCCGGTCATTTCGCTGAGGATCAAGACCCCTTTGCCATCGGCCTTGGTTGCTACGAATTCCTTGGCGACGAGGTTCATTCCGTCCCGCAGCGGTGTGACCAGGCATACGTCGGCCGCGCTGTAGAGGGCCGTCAGTCTCTTGAAAGGCAGCGATCGGTAGAGGTACCAGACGGGCACATACCCGATGGTCCCATGGTTCCCGTTGATCCGGCTTACCAGTTGTTCGAGTCGCTGGCGGATCAATTGGTAGTCCTGAATGCCCGTTCGAGAGGGGACCGCCACAATAATGAGTGTCACGCTCCCCTTGTACTGAGGCCAGTTCGACAGGAACCAATTGAAGGCCTCGAGCCGCTCGATAATGCCCTTCGTGTAGTCCAGTCTGTCGATCGACAAGATGACGCGTCTGTTGGCGACCGTGCTCCGGATGTTCTCGATCTCTGCGTGGACTTCCTGGTCCAGCGCCGCATTCGCGTATTTGTCGTAATCGATGCCCAGGGGAAACGCGTCGATCTTGACCAACCGGTTGTCCACGGTGACCTCGCCGACGGAATGCTCGATGCCGCAGATCCGCATGACGCTGCTGAGAAAATGACGGGCGTAATCGTGCGTGTGGAATCCGATCAGATTGGCGCCAAGCAGGCCGCGGAGAGTCTCCTCTCGCCAGGGGAGCAGTCGAAACAACTCATATGACGGCCACGGAATGTGCAGAAAATAACCGATCTCCAGTTCCGGGATTTTCTCTCGCAGCAGTTGGGGCAGCAGCATCAACTGAAAATCGTGGATCCATACCGAGTCCCCAGGCTGAATGACCTTCATCAGATTGTCACAGAACTGGCGGTTCACCTCCTCATACGACTTCCAGAATTCTTGCCTGAATGCGGTCTGCCCGGGAAAATAGTGGAAAAGCGGCCAGATCGTCTTGTTGCAAAATCCCAGATAGTATTGATCTATCTGTTGCTGCGATAGAAAGACCGGCACGCAATGCTCGGCGGCCAGTTGCTCGCGAAGGTGTTCTCTGCCTTCTGTCTTGAGGGTTTCGGCGGAAATGCCGGGCCAGCCGACCCAGACTCGGTCGATCGTCTCCGGCAACGCCGCCAACCCTGTTGCCAGGCCGCCCGGGCTCGGATGCGCACGAAACTGCCCATCACGTTTGAGAATGCTGACCGGGAGACGGTTCGCTGCTATGATCAATCTTCCCATGATATGTACCCCACAGATCCGGATGCACATGGGGACAAGACGCATTGCCTAACGGGCCCCCGGATTCGGCATTCCTCTGCGCCGTCCATAACCAGGACACAGTATAACCGCTGCCGGAACGGGAGGAAAGTCGAAACCGTGAACCCGCCGACCGATCCCTCGAGTCGTTTTTCCGTGGCTCGTCGTCGGCGTTTGCGGTAGTATGACCGACGATTTTCTGGTTTTGAACGTTCTGATGCAACTTTCTGTCGGGTAGGATGGAACCACAACGGGATATCTCGGGTGAAGAGGCCTCTTTATTGGAAGCAGCAGCGGTTCGGAAGTCGTTGCGTCCGGCGTTGATCGTCTCGAAACGGGACCTCACTGAGCATTCGACTTTTCTCCGGCGTCTGCTCGTTGGCATGGCGGATGAATCGATCCCCGTTGCCTTGGTGTGCCCGCCGGGATTCGACATGGAGTCCGTCGCGCCTGCCCCTGCGGCGATGTTCACGCATCCGCTCATGAATTTGCCCCTGATGGAGCATGTGGGGGTCGAGCGATTGGCCGCTCAGTTGGAGAAATTCAAACCCACCATTCTGCACTGTCTGTGCGAAAGCCGGGCGCGACTTACTCGCCGACTGGCCCGCCGGTTGGACGTGCCCTACGTGTTGATGGTCAATTCGCTGGCGAGGCGGGTCCAGAGGTTGTCGATCTCCTCTCGCCGTTGCGTTCGGATTATCACGCCCGCGGAGACTATTCGCTCGCACGTGGCCAGGTCGTTGCCGCGGTTCGCTGATCGGATTGCCCAGATTAACATGGGCAGTTTTGTGAACGGCGACACAATGTGTTTTTCGAACCCATCGCGATTGCCGAGCATCGTCGTCGCTCATCCGATTCGCCGGGTGTCGGATTTTGCGAACTTCCTTCAGGCGGTCAAGGCGTTGCGGACAGACAGTCGCGAGTTCATGGTGATTGTCATGGGGACGGGGCGCGCCGAGCATGCGCTGCGGAGTTTCCTTCGGACCCTGGGGCTGTCGGATATCGTGACGATCGTGCCGATCCTGAATCCGTGGCGGTCTGTCATGGCGGCCGGAGACATCTTCGTCCAGCCTCAACCGTTGCAGGCATTCAGCGTCTTTCTGCTGGAGGCGATGGCCGTCGGCACGGCGGTGGCCGCCTGCTGGGGGGGGGTGGACGACCTGATTATCCCCAATCAGACCGCGGTCACCTTCGAGTCGGGCAACGAACCCAGCATTCGCCAGGCCCTCAAACAGTTGCTCGACGATCGCGACTACGCGCGCCGGCTGGCTACGACCGCCCAGGAACACATTCTCGCCCGGTACTCGGTCAGTGCGATGGTCGAGGCCACGTTGAGGACGTATCGGGAGGTTCAGCAGCCTCTGAAGCCGTCGTCGTGCCCCTGAGCCGATTTTTCCGGATTTTCCTGCATCATTTCTGCTTGGCATACGCCTTATAATGGGTATTGAGATAGGCTTGCAGTCTATCTGCGGTTAGGAGAAACCATATGGCGGAAACCGAGGCGATCCTGCTGAGTCGGTTTGCAGACAGCGGCGATGCGGAGGCGTTCGCCGAGATCATCCGTCGCTACGCGGGCTTGGTCTATAGTGCGGCCCTGAGGGTCTTGGCGGATATGGACCGGGCGTCGGACGTCGCCCAGGAGACTTTCCTGCAGTTGGCCAAAGACGCGGGCACGGTGACTGGCTCGCTCCCCGGCTGGCTGCATCGGGTCGCGACACACAAGGCAATCGACCAGGTCCGCCGGGACACCACGCGCAGGCACAGAGAGGCGGAGTACATGACCGTCCGACCCCAGGAAACGGCGGAATGGAAGGAAATCTCCCCTTATGTGGACGAAGGGCTCAGTCTGTTGGAACCCCATCTGCGGCAGATTCTGATCTCGCACTTCCTGGAAGGCCGTTCGACTCGGGAGATCGCCAAGGCACAGGGCGTGTCGCAGGCCACGATCTCGCGTCGGATTGAGTCGGGGGTCGAGCTGCTTCGCGCCGGGCTTCGCAGACGCGGCATCCTCGTCGCGGCCGGGACGTTGAGTCTCCTGCTGGGCGAGCACGCCGTCCAGGCGGCTCCGCCGGCGCTGTTCACGGAGTTGGGCAAGATCGCTCTGATTAGCGGGTCCTTGGCGACCACGACCACGGGAGTCGGGACCGCCTTGGGTCTGAACGTGGCTGCGACCGGCATTCTGACCGCTGTCAAGAGCCACGTGGTGGCCGTCGCCGCGGTGGTGGCCATCGGGTTGGGCTCGATCATCATCACATACCAGGTGACGCGACCTTCGAAGGAGATATCGTCAGTATCCGCTGATTCCGTAATGCAGGGCCCGGCTGGCACCGCCTCGACGGTGGGCTTTGACCCCTCAGGCGGGATCGCGCTCGTTGATGAGCTGTCGCAGAGGCCGGAACCGGACGTTCGGATTATCGCCTCCGTTGGCCAAGGAGGGGAATCTGCCTGGCAGATATCGCGAAACCCCAGCGTCCAGGGGCTTGCGGGGCCGGAAGTGGCGATGGACCCGAGAACCTATGTGTCGTTGAGGGATGATTCTGGCGGTGCCATCGTCACGGCTTCCCCTTCCTCGACGCAAGAGGGTGCGGCGGACCAGACTCCGCCGGCGACTGCCGTTGAATCCGCGGAACTCTTGCGGGATTCCGTGTCCGAGCAGTGCACAACGGACGAATCGACGAGGACGAAGGAATCCCCCTACGAGATGGTCTTGCGGATGCGACGGGAAGCCGCCAGGAGGCCGCACACGGCTGCGGGCCTTGACGTGCCGGCCGCGGCGTCCATCGGTCCGGTCATCGCCCGGGCCGAACTGAAGCTTGTGCCGCCTTTCCAGGACTGTCCGGCCACGGCCCTCGGATTCCAGCGTCAGGACACGACAACCGTTAAGCCGAGCGGAATACAGGAGACGCCGGCCGATGCGCCGCGTGAACCGGTGTACTTTGTTGTTCACGCTGGGGATGGACAGATCCAGGGGATTACCTATCGGTCCACACGTCCGCCGGGAGAAGTCGTGCTCTATCTGGACACGGACGCCGACGGTCTATGGTCCGACGAACGGGTGTACGTAGGCAGGCGGTTGTGGATATTCTCTTTGACTGCGACGTATGAGTTCGGCCCCGTGTATCTCAAGCAGGGGGACGGCGAGCCCGGGGGGAATGTGTTCTATCCCCACTGCTCGGACGGCAAGTGGTTGACCTTTTACCCTGCGTTCTATCGCGACGGCACGGTCGTCCTGGACGGCGTGTCCCGCCGGATCACGCTGGTCGACACCGATTTCGACGGTCGATTCAACGAGATGTTCGAGCCGCCGGCCCGAGGCAGCCGCGATCCGAATTCCGATGTGATCGCGATAGACTGTGGCTGCTTCTCCCCATTGCCGGGGGGGGGCCGGCGGTCCGAGGCGGTGATCCTACCCTTGAGCAAGATCATCAGCCTCGACGGGCGGTTTTACGGCATCGAGGTCACGGAGGACGGCAGCACGGTCGAATTCCGCCGGGCTGAGCCTGCGTTCGGATTGCTCGACTTCGGCGGGAAGGACGTGTCGGTCGATCTCTGGTCGGACTCCGGTCCCCAGCAGGTGAGCGGAGCTGGACCGACGTGGCGTTTGCCCGCGGGCAGGTACTACGCCCGGTCTCTCGATCTGACCGAGATCGTCGGGTCGGATCGCTGGGCGTTCAAGATGACTTCACCCGGCGAACTCAAAGACTTCGAGATTGCACCCGGAAAGACGACTACGCTGAGGATTGGCCCGCCGTTTCAGGCGAAGGGCATCTTTCGGCGGTTCGCCTACAATCCGGATGTCCAGGTACGTGTCGACCTGGAAGGCCAGGCGGGCGAACGGTATAGCGCGGTTGTCACGAAGAACGACAAGAAGGTGCCCGAGCCGTCGTTTCGGATTCTCAACGGCGTCGAACAGGTTGTACTGTCGGGGCAGTTGGCGGATAGCTGAGGCGTTGCCGCGTACTCGTGGCGAGTACCCAAGACGGTTGGTTATGGTGGGGCGAACTACAATCAGGGCGCCTCGCGCGGACCGTATCGCATCGAGGTACAGACGCACATGGATGCATTTGAAGTCAGCCAGGACGTCGCGTGGCTGACGCTCGATTGACGCGATCTCCTGGTGTACGCCGCGCTCTCGGTTAGCTCAACAGACCATAATTCTCCAGCGCCTTGTGCAGAGTGGCCTTCTTGGCCTCTTCGAGCGGCGTCATGGGCAGACGCAGTTCGTCGGAGCACATGTCGAGCATGGCCATCGCAGCCTTGATCGGGATCGGGTTGGTCGCCAGGGTCAGCATGTTCTTGCTCAGGGCAAAGAGCTTGCGGTGCCACTGGCGGGCCTTGACGAGGTCGCCTTCGAGGATCAGGTCGGTCATGGCTTTGACGTCCGCCGGGACGATGTTGGCCACGACGCTGATGACGCCCTTGCCGCCGATGGAGGCCAGGGGCAAGGTAAGGGAGTCGTCGCCGGAGAGGATCGTGATGTCGCATCGCATGGCAATTTCGCTGGCCTGATCGAGGCTGCCGGTCGCCTCCTTGATGGCCACGATGTTCTCATGCTCGTCGAGTCGGGCGATCGTCTCGGGGGTCAGCCCGGCCCCGCAGCGGCCCGGGATGTTGTAGAGCACGATGGGCAGATCGACTTCATCGGCGATTGCCGTGAAGTGCTGATAGAAGCCTTCCTGGGTGGGCTTGTTGTAATAGGGACACACCTGGAGCGTCGCGTCGGCGCCGACCCTTTTGGCGTATGCGCTCAGCTCGATGGCCTCGGCGGTACTGTTCGAGCCGGCCCCGGCGATCACCCGCGTCGCGCCCGCTACCCGTTTGACAACTCGCTCGACAACCAGCTTGTGTTCCTCGTGACTGAGAGTGGGGCATTCCCCCGTCGTCCCGACCGGGACAATGGCGTCGATTCCGCTATCCAACTGGAAATCGACCAATTCATCGAGCGTCTCGAAATCCACCTTGCCGTCATGGAAGGGTGTCACCAATGCCACCATGGCCCCTGTGAACATCCGGAATCTCCTGTGATTTACTATCTGCGATTTACGATTTACTGCCCAAGCATCCGCGCCGAATGCAATCCTGCGGGACGATCTTCAGACCCGTGCCCGCGTTGCATTTCACATTTCATGCGGTTCGTATTTGTCGATCAACCTGATCATCTCGCGGGTGGCCTTCCGCAGGCCGACGAGCACGGCTCTCGCGATGATGCTGTGCCCGATGTTGAACTCGCACAAGCCCTCGATCCGTGCGACCGGGGCGAGGTTGCGATACGTCAGCCCATGTCCGGCGTGGAGGATCAGCCCGTTCTCCAGGGCCAGGTCCCGTCCGGCTTCCAGCTTCAGCACCTGCAGTTTGGCGGCCTTCTCGCTCTTGGCGTTGGCGTACATCCCGGTGTGCAGCTCGACCGCGTCGCAGCCGGCTTCGGCCGAGGCGATGATCTGCTCCCGGTCCGCCGTGATGAAGGCGCTGACTGCGATGCCTTTTTTGTGCATCCGTTTGACCACGTCGAGCAGTCGGCGTTTATACTGGACGCAGTCGAGCCCGCCTTCGGTCGTCAGTTCGGCCCGGTTCTCCGGCACGAGCGTCACCTGGTCCGGCACGACCTGCTCGGCGATCTTGACGATGGGCTCGGCCAGGGACATCTCCAGGTTCAGCTTGCACGCGACGGTCTCCCTGAGGACCCGCACATCCCGGTCGTTGATATGTCTGCGATCCTGTCGCAGGTGCACGGTGATCCCGTTGGCGCCGGCCAGCTCGCATTCGACGGCCGCCCACGCGGGGTCCGGCTCGTCCACTCGCCTGGCCTGGCGGATCGTTGCTACGTGATCGATGTTGACGTTCAAAACTGCCATGGATCTACCCTTACGAAATCGGATGAATTGTATCAACACTCGGATTTTCATCAAGCCGGTACTGACAGAAAATCCTCACGGCAGATGGAAATCAGCTTGGCAAAACCTCGCTCAGAAGGTGGGTAGATTGCCGTACACCTGGTTGAACAGGGTGAAAATCATGTAGGTGACCAAGCCCATGATGATGAGGTAGATCAGGACGGGAAATCCGCGTGCGAATCCTCGGAAGTAGAAATCAGCGCGGTCCGCGGAGATCTGGGCGATCTTGTCGACGGCCCGGTCCATTTCGCCGGATTCTTCGCCGACCTGCCACAGGTGCCTGTACTCGGCGGGCAGTCGGCGAGAGAGCCCTTCCCACGCCATGCCGCCCCGGCGAACACTGTCAATCGTTCCCTTGAACAGGCTCGCGACGGCCTCGTTGCCCACGGCCCGGGTCGCCCGCTGGGTGCTCTCGCCGATGGGCACTCCTGCTTTGTACATCATGCCGAAGGCCCTGGCGAAACGACTGACGCACAGATGGTAGATCGCTGAGCCCAGGATCGGAATCCGCAGGACAAGGTAATCCAAAGGCAGACGAATCGGACGCGCCGACTCCGGGTGATACACCCGAAATGCGACGATTGCCAGAAGAATGTAGAGCCAGATGACGATCCAGACGACCCTTGTGGCATAGGCGACGGGGCCGATCTGGCCGAGGATGAGCGCGGGCAGCGGGAAAATGAACGCGGCGGCGTGAAGGATGAAGACCGGGTACATCAGGCCCGAGATGATACGACCGATGATGCGATGGACGAATTCGTGCCACTCGGACAACATCTTGAACGATTCGTCCAGCGACCCGGAGGTTTCGGCAGCTTCGATGAGCATCCGGTCCAGCGTGGGAAACACCTTGCGATGTTTGCCCATTGCTTCCGCCAGGCTCGAACCCTTGGATACCGACTGACGAACCTCCGAGAGCGTGTGCTTGAACCGTCCCCTGTGCCCCTCGATGACGACGTCGAGGGCTCGCAGAACCGGCAGGCCTGCCTCCAGCATTACCGACAGATCATAGTACACTCCCGCCAACCCGCTGCGTGCGCCCATGAATGTGTGCTCCGCCCGTTTCGAGCCCGTTTGGTTCCTGGCCGGCTTCCGGGGCAATCCCTATTGTCAATCCCGGCGGTCTCCCATAGTATAACAGGTCGTGCGACGGATGCAACGATACGCGACTCTTGGAGGTGGCAAATGGACGACGACCTCCGAAAGAAGGGGGTAAGCGGTCTGTTCGGCCGCATCAGACGGACCGATCGTTTCCGACTGAGCTGGCCGACGCGGATCACCATCATGCGGATTCTGCTGATTGCGCCGTTCGTCGGATGCATGCTCAATACGCACGATCCCCAGTTCGATCCGGCCAGTCAGAGGTTCCTGAGATACGCGGCGGTGGGCCTGTTCTTTCTCATGTCGATCAGCGACGCGATCGATGGATATTGGGCCCGTCATCGCAAACAGATCACCAAGCTCGGCACTTTTCTCGACCCGTTGGCCGACAAGCTGCTGATTACTTGCGCCTCGTTGCTGCTGGTCTCGGAGCAGGGCCACGTCGATGGCTGGCAGTTACCGTCCATGGTCGTGGTCCTGATTATCGGCAAGGACATCCTCATCACGCTGGGTTTTCTCATTGTGTACCTGATCACGTCGCAGATCCACATCGTGCCTGTCCGCGCGGGCAAACTGGCGACCGCCCTTCAGTTGAGCATGGTCATCGCCGTGCTGGTGGCCCCGGAGCTGGCGGCGATCCTTCCGGGCTATCGCTGGTTCGTTCGCGTACTGTGGTGGTCGGCGGCCGGTGCGGCGGTTCTGGCCGCCCTCATTTACATCCGCAACGGGACCCGCTATATTGAACAATATGAGCGGACCCAGACCGCCGGTTCCGGGCGTTAGTTGTTATGCCGGGAGCCGATGCGCAATGTACAAGGGAAGACCGCGGTTGTCGAACGGGCCCGATTTTGGGGATGTGAAAGATGTCAGAACCGATTGCCAAACAAGGATTTAGCGATATTCCAGAGGTGCTTGAAGACCTCCGACAAGGGAAAATGGTCGTCTTGGTGGACGCAGAAGACCGCGAGAACGAAGGCGACCTGTTATGTGCCGCGGAGAAGGTCACGCCGGAGATCATCAACTTCATGGCGAAGTTTGGGCGGGGGTTGATCTGCCTGCCGTTGCCGGCGGAGAAGTGTGATTCTCTGGGTCTGTATCCCCAGACGATGGAGAATACGGCCCGTCTCGGAACCGCCTTCACTGTGAGTGTAGACGCGGCCGACGGGATTACGACCGGAATCAGTGCGGCGGACCGGTCGCACACGGTTCATGTCGCCATCGCCGAGGGGGCACGCCCCAGGGACTTGGCTCGTCCGGGCCACGTCTTTCCGCTGCGAGCCCGCGACGGCGGCGTCCTGGTCCGCGCTGGCCAGACGGAAGGAGGCGTTGATTTGGTCCGCCTGGCCGGCATGACACCCGCTGCGGTCATCTGCGAGATTATGAACGAAGACGGCTCGATGGCCCGTGTTCCGGACCTCCTGAAGTTCTGTGGGCAGCACGATCTCAAAATCGTCTCTGTCGCCAAGCTTATCGAGTATCGTCTGCAACTGGAAAAGCAGGTCAAGCGACTCGAATGCGTCTCCCTGCCCACGGACTACGGCGATTTCAAGCTGATCGCCTACGAGAGCATGACGTCGCCCGAGCCGCACCTGGCCCTGTGCAAAGGGGGGGTCGGCGATCTCGACGCCAGCGGTCAGCCGGTCGAGCACAACGATCCGGTTCTGATCCGCGTCCACTCCGAGTGCATGACCGGTGATCTGTTCCATTCCCAGCGTTGCGAATGCGGCTACCAGCTCATCACGGCCATGAAAATGATCGAGAAGGAGGGCAAAGGCGCTGTGATCTATCTCCGGCAGGAGGGACGCGGGATCGGCCTGTCCAACAAGCTCCACGCCTACAAGCTCCAGGAGCAGGGTTTGGATACCGTGGACGCGAATCTCAAGCTGGGTTTTATGGCGGACCGCCGCGATTATGGCATCGGGGCGCAGATCTGCCGGGATCTGGGCCTGCGGAACGTGCGGCTTTTGACGAACAACCCCAAGAAGATCAGCCGGCTCGAGGTATACGGGATCAAGATCGCCGAGCAGATCCCGTTGCGGGCCAAGCCCGGCGAGCACAACATCAACTATCTGCGGACGAAGAAACGCCGGATGGGACACATGCTGGACGAGGGTTTGTAAATGGATTGGCGATCCGCAATTTCCATCGCAGGCGTGGCCTGCCTGCTCGGGTACTGTGGCTGCCGGACCGCATCGCAGACGCCTCTGCCGGCTCCGGTGCAGACCGCGGAAGCGACGTCGCAGGCGGTTGCGCAGCAACCGGCGACGGTTCCGTCCGGTTTCGGACCTGCAAAGGTGAACATCCTGCCCCTGACCGAGATTCGCGGGGCGGCCGGCATTGGTCAGGACGCTACGCTGACCGTCTACATGGCGCTGCTGGATGCGTTTGGTTGCCCGATCAAGGCCCCGTGCACGCTGCGGTTCGAGATCTATGAATACGTGCGTCGCTCGGCCCAACCCAAAGGCCAGCGATTGAGGATCTGGCCGGACATCGACCTGACAAACCCCACCGTCAACAACGAATCCTGGCGGGACTTCCTCCGCGCGTACGAGTTCCGACTGGACGTACGCTCCAATCGCGACCAGACGTACATTCTGGAAGCCACCTGCCTGGGCCCGGATGGAAAACGTCTGTCCGGGCAATGCGTGATCCGGGCCGCTCAGTAATCCCTCTTTTCCTCCTCGTCGCCCATGTCACCGGAGTGACATGTGACCGGTCGCGACTCCAGGTTATCGGTCTGTGCCGAAATTTTCTTGAGACAGGGTCCGCCTATGTGGTATAAGTAAATTGGATCGTCTGCGTAAATTTGTTTTCCGCGGCGTGATAACGCGGCGGACTTGGGGGATAGACATTGGTTTGGGAAATACGGAAGTTTGGCAAGATGTGTATTTCGGGCCATGCTTTGAGTCAGAAGGCCAGGTAGATGGTGATTGCGATCGGCGACAAGTCCGCTGCGACGGCGGCAGAGACCGGTATCGTGTTCATCGGTGATATTGGTTTCGGACGTGCGGCAAACGGATAATAATAGAATCGAGTGCAGTCTGAGGTCCGGATTTGTGGCTTGGCTTATGTGCGCCGGGCTGCAGAATGATGGAAATTCAGGGGCTTGTGCCTTGCGGGCACAGGCCCCGTTCTTTTCTACACGGATCGCGGGGGATGGGGGCGGAGTCGTTTCTTCTCTATCACAGTGCAGATCGGCCGGCGGTTGTTTCCGTACAGTCCGTCGGCGTAGTTAATGGTTCCAGGTGTTTCAAAGGAGTATCGGTATGTATCGAAAGTCAGTATTTCTACTTGCCCTGATCGGCATTTGCCTGACGGCGGGGACGGCTGGCGCGCAGTTGGTTATCAAAATCAACTTCCAGTTGGATTCGGCCGCGGTTCCGGAAGGGTACCTCATGGATTGCGGCCAGGTCTTCGCTGACCGCGGCAACGGCTACAGCTACGGCTGGAGCGCGGATGCCACCGCCGACGACCGGGAACGCAACGCCAACGACGACCAGCGATATGACACGCTGGTGCACTGTGCCGTTTCGACCACCAAGACGTGGGAGATCGCTCTGCCGGCCGGCAAGTACGATCTGTTCTTTGTCTGTGGCGATCCGAGCAACACCAACCAGACGAACAGCTTTACCGTCGAGGGGGTCACCGTCACCGATCCGGACGGCGAGGACAACTTCGATGAATACACGCTGACGGAGGTGGAGGTCACGGACGGGCGTCTGACGATCACGCCGGTGACTACCGGCCTCAACGGCAAAGTCTGCTTCATCGACATCACACAGTGCCCGGCGCCGACTGTGGCGACCTACCCGGTTCCCGAAGACGGGGCAACCGATATCGAGAGGGATGTCGTCCTTGCCTGGACGGCCCCCGAAGGCGCGAGCAAACACCACGTGTATCTGGGGACGAACCTGGATGACGTGAGCAACGCCACTGGGGCGAACGATCTGGGCACGCTGGCCGGCGCCGATCTGACGGCCGCGACCTGCGAGTTGGCGAGCGTTCTCGCCTACGGCCAGACCTACTACTGGCGGGTCGACGAGGTCAATGCCGCCGACGGCACGGTCACCAAGGGCGACCTCTGGTCGTTCGCCGTCGAGCCGTTCGCATATCCGCTCGATAACGTGACGGCCACCGCCTCCAGCTTCCAGACGAACATGGGACCGGAGAACACCGTCAACGGCTCCGGCCTCAACACAGACGATCAGCACTCTATGGAACTCAAGGACACCTGGCTCAGCAACGGTACGCAGCCGAACTGGATTCAGTACGAGTTTGGCAAAGTCGTCAAGCTGGACGAGCTGTGGGTCTGGAACTCCAATCAGATGATCGAGAACATCCTCGGGTTCGGCGCCAAAGGCGTGACGATCGAGTACTCGCTCGACGGCGCTGTCTGGACGGAGCTGGCGGATGTGCCCGAATTCGCCCAGGCGACGAGCGATGCCGCCTATGCCCACAACACGACGGTCGATTTCGGCGGCGCGCTGGCGAAATATGTGAAGCTGACCATCCACAGCGTCTGGGGCGGTGGCACAATCGCCGGCCTGAGCGAGGTGCGATTCTTCGCAGTCCCGGTCGAGGCCCGCGAGCCCGAGCCGACGGACGCCGCGACAGGCGTTGCGATCGATGCGACTCTGAGCTGGCGACCCGGCCGCGAGGCGGCTTCGCATACCGTGTACTTCGGGACCGACGCCAACGCGGTGGCCGAGGGTACGACGGTCACCAAGACCGTTGTGGATCACGACTACAGCCCGGCCGAGATGGCGTATGGCGAGACCTACTACTGGAGAGTCGACGAGGTCAACGAGGCGATGAATCCCGCCGTGTGGGAAGGTTCCGTCTGGAGCTTCACCGTCGCGGAGTATGCCGTCGTCGACGATTTCGAGAGCTACAACGACTCGGATACGCTCCTCTATGAGTCCTGGGTCGACGGCCTGACCGAGGAGAACAGCGGCTCGATGGCCGGCTACCTGGACTCCGTCGATGGAACGTTTGGCGAGCGGACGATCATCAACAGCGGCGAGCAGTCGATGCCGGTGACGTACGACAACGCGAGCAAGTACTCCTTCTCCGAGGTCACGAGGACGTTCGATACGGTGCAGGACTGGACCGCCAATGGCATCCAGAGTCTTTGTCTGTACTTCCGCGGCGCCCCCGACAACACGGGACAACTGTACCTGAAGATCAACAACACGAAGGTGGCCTACTACGGCGCCGCGACCGACATCGCGTCCGCGACGTGGTTCCCGTGGGTCGTGGATCTGTCCGCGGTCAGCGGAAATCTCAATAAGGTGACCAAACTGACGATCGGCGTCGAAGGCTCCGGTTCGACCGGCATCCTGTACATCGATGACATTCGCCTGTATCCCAAGACGCCCGTGTATGTCACGCCGGCGCAGCCCGACGCGGCCAACCTGGTGGCGTCCTATCAGTTCGAGGGCAACGCCAGCGACAGTTCCGGCCACGGCTTGAACGGCACGGTCACACAAGGAGAGTTTGTCGGCTCGGATCGGACCGGCGGCGGCAATGCCCTGCAACTCAAGAAAGCCGGCTATGTGGACCTCGGCAATCGTCCCGCGCTGGACTTCGGTACGACCGATTGGACCTTGACCGCCTGGTACAAGAACCTCATGAGCGGCACCGCGGACGCCGACAAGGGCACGATTATCGGCAAGGGCGGAGACAACACGGGCGGTATTCGCTATGCCTTGATCATGAGCGAAACCACCTCCGGCGTCGTCAGCCTGGTCACCGATGACGACGTGACGAAATACGCGGTGGATTCCACCAGCGTGACCAACGACGACGAGTGGCATTTCGTCGCCGGCCAGAGAGAGGGCACGGCCCTGCGAATCTACATCGACGGGCGTCTCGAAAAGACGGCCGCTGTGGACGCAGCCTACAGCCTTGCCGGCACGTCGTCGCACAACGCCTATATCGGCGTGATGACGTACGAGGTGGACGACACGCTGTACAAATTCTACAACGGCCTGATTGATGACGTCCGTGTCTACAACAAGGCGCTGTCTGATGGGGAGATCCTCGGTCTCGCCGGCCGGACCGCGCCGATGGCCAAGCCGTTCTAGGGCTTGATCTGTAATTCGTAGTACAGCGGGTCCGTCCCGACAGCGATATCGAACGGGGCCTGCGTCCGTGTGATCATGTGACGCAGGCCCCGCTTTTGTTGTTGACGGCCGGTCCCCAAGTTGATACGTTTCCTGGCTCTTGTATCGATCAGATGAGTGTTTGTATCAGAGTCTGATGGACCATGGCGAAGGTTACGCTAAAGCGGATAGCAGCGGAGGTGGGGGTCTCGGAGGCCACTGTCTCACGGGTTTTGCGGGGACACGGCTGCCAGTATAAGATCCGGCCGGAGACGGAGCACGCGGTCTTTGAGGCGGCACGGCGTCTCGGTTACACCCACCGTCTGAGCATTTTCAAGCCGAAACCTCTGCGCACCCGGACCCTGGGACTGTTGATTCCGGACTTGTCGCATTATTTCCTCGGACAACTGGCCCGCACGATTGTGGCCAAGGCGGGGGAATCGGGGTTGGCCGTGTTCGTGTGCGACACGCAGGAAGACACGGAGATGGAGGCCCAGCGGATCGAACAACTACTCGCACGGGACATCGACGGCCTGCTCATTCTGCCGGTCGGCAGGCAGTGGGACCACCTGAAGCGGTTGGCCCACCGAGGCCTGCCGATGGTCGTGATCGGGCGGATTGTTCCCGACATGCAATGTCACAGTGTCGGCGTGGACAACTACGGTGGCGCCTGCGAAGCGGTCGAGCACCTCATCGAGGCCGGCCATCGGCGGATCGGTTGCATCCAGCGTCTGCCCCATTCCTGGATCAGCGAGGAGCGTGTGCGGGGGTATCGCGATGCGCACGCCAGGCACGGCATCCCTGTCGATGAACGTCTGATCGTCGGAGATCTTTACGGGCAGCATAACGGTTACCTCGAAACCAAGCGGCTTTTGCAGATGGATCCCTTGCCCACAGCGGTCTTCGCTCTGAGCCATCTCGTCACCCTCGGTGTGTTGCGGGCCCTTCGGGAGCATCATCTGGCAGTTCCCAGCCAGATGGCCGTTGTCGGTTTTGACGACCTGCCCAACGCAGACTACTTCGATTGCCCCGTGACGACGGTCAGGCAGCCGGTCGAAGAGATGGCTTCGCTGGCGGTTAGCCTGCTCCTGGAGCAGATCGACTCCAAGGGTAACGTCAGTCCCGTGTTGATCAAGCTGCCCACCGAGCTGGTCCGCCGCCGTTCTGTATGACGGTTTCTCCGGCCCGCGTCCTCAGTCTTGTTCCTGGCCCTTGATGCCTGCAATGGCCTCGCCGTGGCCGATAAGGCGGATGTTCGATCGCGGCGGGGCAACCATGCCGTGACCGAGGTAGAACCCTGGATGCGGCGGCTTGTTGTAGACGACGTTCTGCCATGCGATGCTCAGGCGGTATTGCGGGTCGTGCATCAGGGTCGGGATGCGGTGCTCTGTGGGGATCGTCGTCGTGTACAGTCGCAGCGACTTGCCGTCGGGGGCTGTCACCAGCATCTCCTCCCGCCAGTCGCCGAGCAGGTCGGCCGTGAGGTTGGGCCCGCGCCAGCCGGAAGGGAGGCCTGTGGAAAAGATCCTGTTTTCCATGCCTGCCTCCCAGTTCCATTTCGTGACGCTCGATCCTGCGATCAGCTCACGCAACAGGTCGCCATCCCACCAGATGACGAAGCCGCCGGATCGGGGTTTGGGACCGATCTCATTGCCGCCGGAGTCGCGCAGGCCGCCGGGGCCGCCCCAGGCCTCATAGCCGCGGTGTCGCGGGTCGATGTCCGCTGCGACCGCGTTGCTGACGTCGACGCCTGGACTGTGCTTCCAGATTACTTCGCCTGTTCGCGCGTCTCGCATCGCCACGCCGGGGCTCTGAAATCGGACTGTGTCGTCCTCGTTCTCGTGGACGGTAAGGACCTCCAGGCCGGGGCGGTCGGGGTACATGTCGCTGATGTGCAT
>CAZDTD010000034.1:21384-25392 GCA_964507995.1 uncultured Pirellulales bacterium
CACATGACGACACTCGGCCGGACGCCGTCCAGATAGGCGACGCAGGCCAGGAAGCGGTCGCAGCGGTTGCCGTAGCTGTCGTTGCCGCCATTGCCGCCGATACCGCCCCAGCCGTCGATCGGGTAGCGGTTGGGAATGTAATCGACAGTTTTCATCGCGGCGCCGGTTCGACCGTCGAAGATAGTGAGGTACTCCGGCCCGTCGAGAATCCGCCCATCGGTTCGGTCGCCCGGTTTGTGTGTACGCCAGTCTCTCTCTTTGTTGCCAATCACCTTGCCTACGCCGTCGGTCGTGCCATCGGCGGTCTTGCAGACCATCTCGGCCCGGCCGTCGCCGTCGAGGTCGTAGACCATGAACTGGGTGTAGTGCTCGCCCTCGCGGATGTTGATCCCGAGGTCGATTCGCCAGAGGGGGGTGCCGTCCAGCTTGTAGGCGTCGAAAACGGGCGTCCCGGTGACGCCGGCGAAGGAATTGTCCCGGCCGCGGGAGACCTGGTGCAGGACGATTTCGTACTCGCCGTCGCCGTCCAGATCGCCGACAGAACAATCTCCAGGCCAGTACTGGGTTATCGGGCGGATCGGGATCTCGATGTATGCGATGTCCCTGGCCTTCGCGGGCTTTGAGGAGGCCAGTTCCCGGCCGTCGAGGACCGGCCGGACGAAGTACTGCAGAGCACGGTTCGGGTCGGCCTCGGTGTCGAGGTAGTTGGTGGTTCCTGAGATGGGGGTGTCGTTGACTCGTTCCGGTGGTCCGTCTTGGGAGATGCGATAGAGGTTGAAGGTCATTCGTTCGGGATCGGTTCCGAAGAGCCGCCAGCCGATATAGACGCCGTTAACCTGCCTGATGGCCACGATTGCGCGGGTGAGGTTCTCCATCTGTCGGCGGGGAACTGCCGGGCAGGGGGTGCCGAGGCCTACGATTACGGCTAAGCCCAGGCCAAGAAGGATTCGCGTTGCCAGATGGCCCATAGGACAAGCACTCCTGCGCACATACGAGGAGGGGACGTGATGCCCTTTTCGGGCCTGTGCCTCTGTGGAGCACGTTTACCGGAGTCTACCACAAAGTCTTCGGGCGGCAAAGTAAAGATGGTCTGGGAAACTCCCGTAGTATAAGCAGACTTCATTGACAAGGGGTATGACTTCTGCTTAGAATGGCTAAGTTAGGCATTTGTCATCCAGGCAGAAAGGAGGTTTTTAGCAGGTTCTTTGTAGCACGTTGGTTCTGACAGTCAAGGTTTCTCGCTTTTGTTTTTAGGGTATTTGGAGGATTGATCATGAGTAAGACAGGTTCCGTTTGGCAGCGTGCCACGAGGGCATCTGCTGTCGTTCTTGCAACACTGGTGATGAGTCTGACGGCCCAGGCGGGGACGTTTACCGTCGTGGATCTGCCCGCGACGGGGACCGATGCCGCCATCGGCATCGACAGCACCAAAGAGTACACGCACACCTTCGACTTCGGGGTCGGCACGGTCGCCACGGTCAACGGCGTCGCGTTTGAGCGAGGGCTCTCCGCGTCGATCACGGCCGCCTATACGGGCACGAGCCAGCAGGGATACGGCTGGACCATCACCGATACGCGGGCCTCGGTGAGCGTCGCCACCCATGAAGGCAACGACCCCTCCGGTCAGTGCGACGGCGATTCCACCCAGCTTCTCTATGATATGATCTATCACAGCTCTTCGACGACGATCGGGGCCGGCGTTTCGCTGACCCTGTCGGATCTGACGCCGGGAGTCACCTACTCGACGCGGTACTACTACCGTTCGTGGAGCGGCACGACGAGCGACCGGACGATCACCTGCCAGGCAGACGGCGGGCACAACGGAGATTTGTCCGATACGATCGACATCGAGATCGATGGCGGCGGCGCCCACTATCTGGACTACACCTTCGTCGCAGACGACACCGATGTGACCTTCCACTACCTCACCAATGACAACAACAACGGCATTCACGTCTATGCCCTGAGCAATGAAGTGGCCAGCGCGCCGGGCAGTGCGATTCTCCCGAGCCCGGCCAACGGCGCGACCGATGTCCTTCACGATGCCGTGCTCTCCTGGCAGGCAGATGAGGCCGCCGAGACGCACAACGTCTATTTCGGCGTCTCTCGCGAGGCCGTCGTGGCGGCTACCACCGCCGATCCGGAACTCGTTAGCGAGGGCCAGGGCGAGACCACATTCGACGCCGGCCGGCTCGATTTTGGCCAGACCTACTATTGGCGTGTCGACGAAGTCGGCGCATCGGTTGTCGCAGGCAACGTCTGGAACTTCACGGTGGAGCCGGTGTCCTACGCGATTGCTGGCGACAAGGTTACGGCTACCGCGTCCAGCGAAGCGGGCGAAACCATGGGTCCCAACAAGACGATCGACGGTTCCGGCTTGAATGCCTCGGATCAGCACTCCACGACGTCCACCGACATGTGGCTCAGCGCGATGGGCGAGACCGCTCCCTGGATTCAGTATGAATTTGACCAGGCCTACAGGCTCGACAAAATGCTGGTCTGGAATTCCAATCAGAGCCTTGAAACAGCCCTCGGCTGGGGCGCCAAGGCCGTGGCGGTTCAGACCTCCCTCGATGGCGAGACCTGGACGACGGTCGGCGATTTCGAGTTCGCGCAGGCCACCGGTCTGGAGACCTACACGGCCAACACGACCGTGGATTTCGCGGGTGCAGGCGCCAAGTACGTGAAACTGGCGATCAACAGCAACTGGGGCGGCAGCCTCCAGCAGTACGGCCTGAGCGAGGTCCGTTTCTTCTGGATTCCGACCTATGCCAGCAGTCCGACCCCGGTCTCCGGCGAGACTGGTCTGGCCCCGCTCGTGAACCTGAGCTGGCGGACCGGACGCGAAGCCGACTCCCACCAGGTCTTCCTCGGGACCGACGTTAACGATCTGGCTCTGACGGACACCGTCGACGAGGCCGCCTGCGAGGTGGAACTGACTCTGGACCAGACCTACTACTGGAAAGTAGTCGAGGTGAACGAGGCCGAGACGCCCAGCATGTGGGAAAGTCCGGTTTGGAGCTTCTCGACAGACGATTCCATCCTGGTCGAGGATTATGAGAGCTACAATGATGACATGGAGGCCAACACCGCGATCTTCCAGACCTGGATCGACGGGTACGGCGTAGACGAGAATGGCTCGCTCGTCGGTTACGGCACGTCGCCGTTCGCCGAGCAGACGATTTTCTTCGCCGGCAAGCAGTCCATGCCGTTCAGCTACGACAACAGCGCCGCTGCCTATTCCGAGGCCGAGCGGACGTTCGAAGTGGCTCAGGACTGGACGAAGTATGATACCCAGACCCTGTCTCTGTACTTCTTCGGCGATGCCCAGAACACCGGCGTCGGCAAGCTCTACGTGAAGATCAACGGCAAGAAGGTCTACTACGGTGGTGTTGCCGCCGACCTGCAACTGGGAAGCTGGATGCCCTGGACAATCGATCTGGCCTCCACGGGCGCGAACCTGAGCAAGGTCACGACCCTGGCGGTTGGCGTCGAAGGCAGCGGGGCCACGGGTATGCTGTTCATCGATGAGATCCGCCTGTATCCCGTTGCCGGCCAGACCGTAACGCCGGTCGATCCGGGCACGACGGGCCTCGTCGCGTATTACCTGTTCGACGGGGACGCCAAGGACTCCGTGGGCAGCCATCACGGCACGCCCACCGGTTCGCCCGGTTTTGTTGCCGGCAAGGTTGGTCAGGCCCTCAACATGACTTCTGATGGGCAGTATGTGACAGTGGCGTACGCCGCGGACCTGGCGATGTCCTCGTTTACCACCGCAGCCTGGGTCAACGTGGCCGACACATCGGCGTCGCGAGCCATCCTCGGGACCCGCTTCAACAGCGACAACACGTTCGACGTGAAAGTCGAGGCCACCCGGATCCACGGCGACATCGGAGACGGCAGCGTCTGGTTGAACACCAGCCTGGACATTACGGCCGCACAGGGCGGCGTGATCGGCCTCGGCGAGTGGCATCACATCGCGTATGCGATCGACGACGCCACGGACAC
>CAZDTD010000034.1:25492-26706 GCA_964507995.1 uncultured Pirellulales bacterium
AAGGTAGATATGCAGGATTTGGGGATGCCGGGTGTCGTCCGGGACATTGTGACCGGACGACACCCACGGCATCCCCTTTCTTTTGGTTCTTCACGGAATTCCGGGAAGGACTTTCCTTTTTTGTAGTTCGGTTTTGTCCTGTGGGCAGCAGGCCTCCGATTGCAGCCGATCCTCCCAGGTTCCGCGGATTGTCCGAACTTGACATGGGTGGCCACGGCGTGTATTATCGGTCTGGATTCAGGTGTCCGATAAGGATTGGGTTGGAGAGCTCGTAATTGTCGTTGCGAGTGGCGTCGCGGCTTGGGTTGGCACGGGTGATGGCGAGGATGGGTGTTATGACGCTGGGCATGCAGATCTTACGGGACGGGGGGCTGTCGGAATTGTTGGTTGGGATGGCCCAGGGTCTATTCTGCAATGGGCGACTGTCTGGTTGTCGATACATTTCAAGTGCAATAGCGTAGGGTTTCCAATGGCCTCGGCACGTGGCCGGGGCGTTTGAAGTGGGCCGATGCGTCTTGCTGTCGGAGAATATTCACATCTGAGTAAGGAGCGAACACCATGAGACACCGAGTGTTTTGGCTGACGGGGGTTCTGTTGATCGGTCTGGTGGCGGCGCCGGGACAGGCGGGAGAGAACCTGAAGACCAACGGCGGGTTCGAGACCGGGACCATCGCGCCCTACGCCACGTCCGGCAACTTCACGACCACTGTTGTCACAGAGTGCGCCGGCGCGGATGTTCCCGAGGCACCCATCGAAGGCAAGTACTGCCTGCACGTCGAGGTTGCGGCGGCCGGGGCCAACAGTTGGGATATGTACATGACGGACGGCAGCTATGCGTTCAAGAAAGGCAAAAAGTACACATTCGCCGCCTTTCTGAAGTGCAAGTCCGGCACGTTGCAGGTCCGCCTGAAGCCGGAATTGCAGGCCGATCCGTGGACGGGGTATAACGAGACCGTTGTCACGATCACCGACGAATGGGCGGAATACTGGACGACGACCAACGCCTTCACGGCGGACGTGAGCCCGATGAGTCCCACTTTCCACGTGGGGTTTGCCGCCGGCGACTTCTGGATCGACGGAGTGAGGCTCTTTGAAGGCGAGTACGTGCCTCCGGATTTCATCACGGTTTTCACGGCGGTGAACCCGAGCCCCGCGGCCGGCGCGACGGACGTGCCCCGCGAAGTGGCCCTCGGCTGGAATGCGGGCCCGTACGC